>JBCCLX010000287.1:0-6142 GCA_039026635.1 Pseudomonadota bacterium | reverse complement strand
TTCGAGATCTGGCTCGCGGCCGATCTGCGCCACGAAGAGGCCTATGATCGGGCCATAACCCTCTGGGCCGCCCTCGATACGCTGGAAAGGGGTGATATCGACGCCGATCTTCTGGAGCCCCGCGCGCAACCGACCCTTTGGCCGCCGCAAGTGCTGGAGCCGCGGAGAGCGCGCTCTGGCTGGACGATCGCGGTCGCGGCGATGCTGCTGATCCTGGCGCTGCCTGCGCTCTACATCGGCGTCTCGTGGAGCCGGGATGCGACCTTCGCCGCCGGTGTCGATTTCGCAGCTCACAGCACGGAGATCGGTGAAGTCCGTCAGATCACGCTGGAGGACGGCACGCGCATCACCCTCGGCCCCCGAACCACTCTCGACGCAGGCTTCTCGGCGACGGAGCGTTGGGTCGTTTTGAAGGACGGCGCGGCGCTTTTGCACATCGCGACCGATGCCGATCGCCCGTTCTCGGTGCGCCTGGGCGGTCTGACTGCGACGGCGCTTGGCACCGTCTTCGAGACACGTCGGGGCGGAGGGGTCTCGCGCGTCGCCGTTGCCGAGGGTCGGGTCGCTGTGCGCAAAACCTGGCTCGTCTTCGGCTGGCCGCTCTTGGGGCTCGAAGATCGAGAGACGCTCGCCGTCGGGGATCGGGTGGCCGCCGTCGAGGATCTGGGCTTGGAGCGGCTGAACCCGGTGGATCCGGCGGCGATCGGGGCCTGGCGGGATCGGCGGCTCGTCTACGACGGCGCGCCCCTGCGCGAGCTCATCGCCGATGTGAACCGCTACGTTGACCAGCCGGTGCTGCTTGCTGAGGGCGACGCGGGTCTTGCCGAGCTCACCGTCACGGCCGCCTTTCAGGGCGATGAGATCGATGCGCTCCTTTCAACGCTCCCGCGCATCCTGCCCGTAGCAGTCGAGCGGCACCCCGATGGCAGGGTCGTTATCAGCGGTCAGGCCCTGTCTGCCGAGTAGCCAACCAAAATCGTAAACTTTTTCTGCCGAGAGGGGGAACGAAGCCCATCCGAAGGGGTCCATACTGGTGGAGCGCCATCCCTTGGCGGTCCGAGAACAACGCATGGGACAGCGAGGGGCGAGAATGGCAAGCTTTTGGGCAAAAGCCGCGTTGACGGCGACAGTATCCGGTTTCTCGCTGATCGCTGCAGGAACGATCGCTGCTTCACCGGCGCTTGCGCAGCAGGCGGAGCGGCTCGAGCTCAACACGCCGGCCGGGTCTCTCTCGCAAGCGCTCTTGGCGGTCTCCAACGCCTTCGGGGTGCCGGTCATCGCGTCAGACGCCCTCGTCGCAGGGCGACAAGCGCCGTCCCTGACCGGCCTGCTCACCGTCGAGGAGGCGCTTGCGCAGGTCCTCGCCGGCACGGGCCTAGAGGCGGAAGCGTCCGAGGGCGGGCCTTTTGTCATTGTCGAGGTTGCGAGCCCGGATGACGCGCAACTCCTGCCAGCCCTCGTCGTCACGGCCCGCCGTACCGAGGAGGCGTTCCAGGAGGTTCCCGCGAGCATCTTCGTGCTCGACGGTCAGCAAGTGGAGCGGTCCAACATCGAGGATGCGGATGATCTGTCCCTGCTGACACCGAACTTGGACTTCTCGGGCAACGACAATCCCGGCCGCATCTTCTTCTCGATCCGCGGGATCAGCGATCTCAACGCCATCGCGAACGGGCCCACCATCGGCTTCTTCCAGGATGGCGTTCTGCAGAACAACACAGGGCCCGTCTTCACGGTTAATCGCCGCTTGGTCGATGTGGAGCGGGTCGAGGTGATCTACGGGCCGCAGGGGACGGCCTTTGGTCGCGGCACCGTGGGTGGTGCGATCAACGTGGTGACCAAGAAGCCGACGGATGTGCTCGAAGCCAGTCTGCTCACCGAATTTGGGGGCGATTTCAACTTCAGCAGTGAGGCCATGCTCAACGTGCCCATCACCGACAAGCTCGCGCTGCGCACGGTGCTCTATGGCGGACTATCGGAGGGCTTCGTCGATGCGCCCTTCAGCGGTACGACGGACATGCTCAGCGACGACAATATTGGCGGGCGGGCGAGCGTCAGGTTCACTCCCACGGATCGGCTGACCATCGATGGCACGGTGCAGTTCGATCGTACCCGCGCGGATGCGCCCATCTTCAGCATCGAGAGCAGCGTTCTCGATGGCGATCCGCTGACCCTTGCCGGCACGATCGACCAGCTCGAGACCGAGCGGCTCAACCTGCTGGGTGAAGTGGCCTACGATCTTGATTTTGCCCGGCTCATCTCGCGGACCGCTTTCAATCGCTCAACGTTTCAGGGCGATGAGGATTTCGACATCTCGCCGCCGGTCAACTCCATCATCACGCGCGACCAACTGGAGCGGTCCTTCTCTCAGGAGGTGCGCCTTGAAAGTAAGGAGTTTGTGCTGCCCGAGAACATGGGCTCGGTGTCGACCAATCTGGGCTTTATCTACAACGATATCGCCACGAGGTTGAACACCCCTTTCGCCAGCGGCCTAGGCTCCCCGGCGACAAGCGGCCTCACTGTCAGCGAAAATGACATCGACATCACGAACATCGGGCTCTTTGGCGATGTGCGCTACCGCCCGATCGATGAGCTAGAGCTCACGGTCGGCGCCCGCATCTCCCGCGACAAGGTCTCTGTAGACACATCCTTTATCGGTTCTGGAGCACTCTCCTTCTTGGGTGTCTCGACCCTCGTCGAAGAGAGTAGCTTCTTCTCCATCACGCCGAACGCTTCGATCCTCTATGATTGGTCGGAGAACCTCGCGACATATGTCAGCTATTCCACGGGGTTCCGGCCGGGTGGTTTTGCCGGCACGCTGGCTGGACCAGTGATCGAATATGACGAAGAGTTCGCTCAGAACTTCGAGGTTGGGATGAATTCCTCCTGGCTTGATGGCCGGCTGGTCGTGAACAGCAGCGCCTTCGTTCTGCTCTACGACGACATCCAGGTCCCCATCGGAGCCGAGTTTGGTGGCGGCATCGAAAATGCTGCCTCGGCGCGCAGCATCGGCGGGGAGCTGACGATTGCGGGTCAGCCGCTCCCGGGTCTCAGCCTGCAAGGCGGCGTTGGCGTGGCCGTTACCAAGTTCACCGACTTCGCCCAATCCGTCAGCGGTGATCAGACCGGTGAGAGACTGCCGCGCGCACCGCGCTTTTCGCTGAGCATGATCGGTGACTACGAACACTCGCAACCGCTGATCTTCAACGCACGCCCCTTTGCCCGGGTCGAATACTCCTACCGGAGCGACTATTCGGCAGGCGTCGGCAGTGCTGCCACGCTCGGCGGGTTCGACGTGACCAACCTGCGGCTGGGTCTGCGCCGCGATGATTTCGAACTCACCTTCTTCGTCGAGAACATCTTCGACGAAGATTACTTCACCGAGGCCTTCTTTACCTCTCCAGGCGTCGGCTTCTCCCCACCACCGGAATTCGAGGGCGAGCGGACGGTCGTGCCGGGGGCGGGGCGTCACTTCGGCGTGCTTGCGAGCATCAAGTTCTGAGCGCGAGGCTGTCGCCCGAGGTCGCTCGCCGGCCTGACAATCAGCCCGGGTCATGCCCCGGGGGAGGGGCAATCCGAGAGGCGACGGGCGAGAAGGGCGGCGGCCGGCCCTCGATTGGGGATCGTCTGCACCTCGAATGCACCTGTCTGACGCAGCGCCGCAATGACCGATGCCGGTGAGAGGAACGTGCCGGCCCCTCCCCAGATGATCTTTTGGCGCATCATCCAAGCCGTGGGGCCCGCCACCGGTCGATGGGCGCAGAAGGCAAGGCAGAGCGTACCCCCGCGCCGGACGACACGGCAAAGCTCTGCAAGCGCCGCGTCCAGATCAGCGACCGTCTCGAGTGCCCAGGCACAGGTGACGATATCGAAGGCACCATCGTCGAACGGCAGATCCTCAAGCCGTCCCTTTACCTTGAGGGCAGGCAAGTCCGCACAGCGATCGAGCATCGCCTCGGATGGATCGAGCAGCTTGATCTGGGACGCCGCCCTGCCTTCCGAGAGCAAGCGCCGCGCGAAGGCCCCCGTGCCACAGCCGGCATCCAAGAGAGCGCTCCGAGGCGTCATGATCGCCCGGACCACCGCTTCGAGCGCGACCTGCGCCTCGCCGCCGGCATGGCGCAGCCAGCGTTGGTGAAGCCGGTCGTAGCGAGGCGCCAACCGGTCGTAGAGAGAGACCCGATCATGGTCGGGGATCATGGCAAGCATGGGAGTGTTCCTGGCGTAGCGGTGCCGGTGTCGGTAGGTGAGGGTCAGCAGAACCAAGGGCCAAGGCGTTGAACGCTTTGGCGGGAGGCCGCCCGAGAGCCCGGGTCGGCGGTTCAGAAGGGTGATGCGGTCAGTCTCGGGCCAGCGTCGTCAGGCGGTGTGGCGGCGCGAGGCAATCAAGGGGCCCATGCGATCCAGAGGGCGATCGAGGGGTGTTGCGGGAGCGTGGGGATCATCAGCGGCCTCATTTGTTGGCCGCCCGTATGCCCATGCATGGGTGCGCAGTCGATTGCCCATTCGCGTCCAAGTGCTATACAAAAATGCATGAACTGGGATGCGGTGTCCTTCGACTGGAATCAGGTGCGCGCTTTCCTGGCGACGGCGGAAGAAGGCTCGTTCAGTGGCGCAGCGCGGGTGTTGCGGACGAGCCAGCCCACCATCGGCCGGCAGATTGCGGCCCTGGAAAAGCAGCTTGGCGTGACGCTCTTCGAGCGGGAGACCCGAGGGCCAACGATCACGGAGGCCGGCCGGCAGCTGCTCGACCATATGCGCGCCATGGCCGAGGCGGCGAGCCTGATCTCGATGGTCGCGGACGGTCAGTCTCAGGAGGTGAGCGGCGAGGTGACGATCACCGCGACGGATCTTCTCTCCGCCGAGCATTTGCCGCCGATCCTGAAGCCGCTGCGCGAGGCGGCGCCCGGTATCCGCGTCCGCATCGTCGCCTCCAGCGATCTGCGCAATCTCATGCAACGGGAGGCTGATATTGCGATCCGTCATGTGCGCCCCGAGCAGCCCGAGCTGATCGCGCGCCATGTGGGTGATTTCGGCGCAAACCTCTATGCAACGACGGCCTACTTGGAGAAGGCGGGACGGCCGCGGACGCTGCGGGAGATCGCCAAGCATAGCTTCGTTGGCAATGCAGATCCGGAGCGCCTGATGGCGCCGCTGCACAACATGGGCATTCCCCTGCGCCCTGAGAACTTCGTGACCAGTTCGGAAAGCGGGGTGGTCGCCTGGGCGCTCGTGAAGGCGGGTTTCGGGATTTCGATGCAGCCGGAGGTCTTGGGGGATGCGGCGCCGGGGATGGAGAAGGTGTTTCCCAGCCTGCCCTCGCTGCGGTTCCCCATATGGCTCGTCACCCACCGCGAGCTGCTCACGAGCCAACGGATCAGAACCGTCTTCGATCACCTCGCCCGTGGTCTGCGCGAGGCGATACCCTGAGCAGCCACTCCAGATGCGCGGCCCTCAACCCAGCCCCGTTCTCGCCGTGCTACGGCGATGCACATGGCATAAGCCCCCGCCGATCGCGGACTGCTGTCATCGATGCGCGGTCATCCTTGCCGGCGCTCTGAGGCTTCGCATGGCTGGGCGCTCTGCAGCCCGCTGCGCAACGGGCTTTCTTGGCTCTGCTTTAGGGCGCGTGATTGGGACCGCCCTCGACGACTTGCCCAAGGGTGGGATCCTCGTCAGGCTTGTGATCGAGGTGTTGCTCTGTGTGCTTTTTTCGCTGCCCGAGCGACCGCGCCGCGCCGCGCCGGCGTTGCCCGGCGCGGCGTAGAGGCGGTCTGCTGAGGGATCACGATGGCTGGGCGGGTGCTGCACCAACGATCCAGTCGGCTGCGACGGTGATCTCTTCGAGATCGGCGAGGTGCCTTACCCGCTCAAGCTCGGTCATCAACCCCGCGACCCGCGCCTTGCCCATCCGCACGCCAGCCTCCGGCCAGAAGGCCCGCACCTCCAAAGCCGCCCCTGCTCTCCGCGCATCCAACCGGCCAATCAGACGCTCGCCCTGCATCACCGGGAAAACGTAGTAGCCATAACGCCGCTTGGCCTCTGGCACGAAGATCTCGATGCGGTATTGGAAGGCGAAGAGGCGCTCAGCGCGGTTCCGATCGCGCAGGGCCGGGTCGAAGGGCGACAAGAGCCGCACCCTCGA
>JBCCLX010000286.1:0-6148 GCA_039026635.1 Pseudomonadota bacterium | reverse complement strand
GACGACCTCTCCAATGCCGGCCTCAGCCAGGGCCGCACAATCGGCCGGCCCCAGCACCGTGCCCTTGCGCAGACGCCGCGCCCCGGCCTTCACGGAATGCGCGAGGATCGCGCCCTCAGCCGCCTCGGGCGGCAGGCTGGCAAAGATCATGCGGCATCGCCCGCCTCAGGGAGGCGCGTGCTCCCTCCCGGCCGGCTGCTGGGGCGGCGCAGCCGCTCCGTCATCTCCGCCAACACGCTGACCGCGATCTCCGCCGGCGCCCGCGCCCCGATATCGGCACCCACCGGCGCATCAATGCGCGCGATCTCGCCCTCGCTGAAGCCCGCAGACCGCAACCGCTCGACGCGTTTGGCATGGGTGCGGGTCGAGCCCAGGGCGCCGACGTAGAAGGCCGGGCTCCGGATCGCCGCCATGATCGCGGGGTCATCGATCTTGGGATCGTGGCTCAGCGTGACCACGGCGCTCCGCAGGTCGAGACCATGGGCCTCCAGCGCTGCATCCGGCCAGTCATGGCTCAGCCGCTCCCCCGGAAAGCGCGCCTCGGAGGCAAAAGCCTCGCGCGGATCGATCACCGTCACGTCATAGCCCGCAGCCTTGGCCATCAGCGTTAAAGGCTGCGCCACATGGGCGGCCCCCACGATGGCGAGGCGCAGGGGTGGATTGTGGATCGCGGTAAAGATCCGACCGGCCTCATCGAAGCCCGACTGATCGCCATCGAAGCGCTCAGGCGCTGCATCATAGCCGATCAGCCGGCGCTGCCAGGTCTCTGTATCGGTCACGAGCGCCACAGGACGACGCGCGGCGCGCTCCGCCACCAGCGCGGCGAGTGTCTCGGGCGTCCACCCGGCCGCCCCGCCCACGGGCTCGACCATCACCCGGATCGTGCCACCGCAAGCAAGGCCGACGGCAAAGGCCTCTTCGCTCGAAACACCGAACTCCAGGATCCGCGCCCGTCCATCCTCGAGCGCCTCCAGCGCCTCGACGACGACAGCACCCTCGACGCAGCCGCCTGAGACACTGCCCGCGATCTCTGCTTCCCCGGAGATGGCCAACATCGCCCCCACCGGTCGCGGTGCACTGCCCCAGGTCTCGACAACGGTTGCGAGCGCGGCACGGCGCCCCTCTCGATGCCAAGCCAGCGCGCGCTCGGGCACCGCGTCGTGCTCCATCAGGGTCATGGGCTCCTCCTAGGGCTCATCGCTCCCCAGGACATGGCGGAGGGCGCCGAGCGCTGCAACCCCAGCCGCGGCTCAGGAAGCGCGCTGACCGTCCGGCACGGCGATGCGCATCGCGATCTTCGCAGTCGTCGCAATCCGACCCTGTCGATCGAGGGCCACCGTGATCATCAGATCGAAGAGCGCCATGCCGAGGTTCCAAGCGGCAAGGTAGAAGGTCATCCGCAGCTCGCCCGTCTGCACCCAATCGAGCAGCGTATCAGCCATTAGCGCCAGACAGCCGCCAACGACGATCGCCATCACCGCCGGTCGAAGCGGGGACCATCGCCGACGGCGCAGCAGCCGCAGGATCGCCACCATCCAAACAGAAGCGAGAAACAGCACCCCAAGCACTTCAAAAACGATCTGATACACGGACATCACCCCTCTGCCACGGCATCAGCGACAACCCGATTGTTGCCGGCACGGTTCAGAGTGGCGCGAGAGTGGGGGAATACTTTGACAAACAACCGAAATAGATTGCTAACGCCTGCCCAGGTTCCGCCACAATCGTCCTAATTTCGGACAGAGCCGATACCCCGATACAGTCGGAGGTAGAGCGGACCGCTGCGGCTCGACTAGCTCGCGAGAAGCCGCCGTTTCTCGCCGAGATCATCGGGGCGTGAGAGCGTCTCGGCCAGCTCAGAGAGACTCGCCAAATTATGCGCCGCGCGAAAACTGTCGACATGGGGCAGGAGCGCCCGCACACCCGCGGCCCGCGCCTCGAAACCATCGAAGCGCAGCAGCGGGTTGAGCCAGACGAGCTTGCGGCAGGAGAGCCTGAGCCGCTCGGCCGCCAGCGCCAGCTGATCCGGCGCGTCGCGCTCCAGCCCGTCGGTGATCAGCAGGACGACCGCTCCTTGGCCGAGGACGCGGCGCGACCAGTCACGGTTGAACCGCTCGAGGGCATGGCCGATGCGCGTGCCGCCCTCCCAATCCGTCGCCTCGCGCCCCGCCCGCGCCAGCGCCTCGTCCACATCGCGCGCCGCGAGATGGCGGGTGATATTGGTCAGCGACGTACCGAAGGTGAAGGCATATACCTTGGACCAGCCCGCGCCCTTCGCATTCGCCGCGGCGTGCAGGAAATGCAGCAGCATCCGACTATAGCCCGCCATCGAGCCCGAGATATCGCAGAGACAGACCAGCGCCGGCCAGCGCTGGCGCCGGGTCCGCCGGGCAAGCGCGCCCATCTCGCCGCCCCGCCGCATGGCTCGGCGCATCGTGCCCGGCCAATCGACCATCGGCCCGCGCGGATTGGGCGCCGTCCGCCGGCTGGCGATGGGGCGCACGGGCAGCGCAATCCGCGCAATCGCGCGCTTGGCCGCAGCGATCTCGCCCGCCGTCATCTGCTCGAAGTCCCGCGTCGCGAGCCGGGCCTCGGCCGACATGGTCAGCGTCGCGTCGACCTCGATCTCCTCGCCCTCTTCGGTCTCCTCCCGCGGCGGCGGTGGCTCGGTCCCGGCGGTCAAGGCTTCGGCCGCCCGGCTCTCTGCAGGGGCCGGCGGGCGATCCTCCCCAGGCGCCCGGATCTCCGGCAGCAAGAGCCCCATGGCCTTTTCCAGAAGCTGCGGATCGCGCCAGAAAAGCGTGAAGCATTGGTCGAAGACCGCCCGCTGTTCGGGCCGGCTTACAAAACAACCCGCCAGCACATGGTAGAAATCGCGGCGATACTCGAGCCCGCCCACCTGCAGCGCCGCAATCGCATCCCCCACGCGCCCGGGCCCCACAGGCAGGCCGGCCGCCCTTAAGGCCCGCGCAAAATGCATGACGTTCTCAGCCAGGCGCCCGGCCCCGGCGGTCCGGATCTCAGCCATCACCCGCCTCCCTCAGCATCGGGCCCCACAGGCTTCCTTTCCGCCGGAGGGCGGAAGGGAAGCGCAAGATGCGTCGCGGCCCCTGGCCGCGACACCGCTTGGTCCGACAGGGACAGCCTCAGTATCCACCCCCTCAAGCGACGGCAGCCTTCACCTCGTCCAGCACGCGCTTGGCCTCGCTGCCCTGAAAACGCGCAATGTCGTCCTGATACTTCAGGAGCGCGCCGAGGGTGTTGGAGACGAGCTCCGGCTCGAGCGCCAGCGCATCGAGCGCGACGAGGCATTTCGCCCAGTCGATGGTCTCGGCAACACCTGGGCGCTTGAACAGATCCTCCGTGCGCAGCCGTTGAACGAAGGCCACCACTTCTTCCGAGAGCCGCATCGCCGCCTCAGGGGCCCGTGCGCGCAGGATCTCAAGCTCCCGGGACGCATCCGGGTAATCGACCCAGTGGTAGAGGCAGCGCCGCTTGAGCGCGTCATGCACTTCACGCGTGCGGTTCGAGGTCAGGATCACGATCGGCGGCGCCGGTGCCTTCACGGTCCCAAGCTCCGGGATCGTCACCTGAAAGTCCGAGAGCGCTTCGAGCAGGAACGCCTCAAAGGGCTCATCCGTCCGGTCGAGCTCGTCGATCAACAAGACCGGCGGCCCGTCCGCCGACGGCGACATCGCCTCCAGAAGCGGGCGGCGCACCAGAAACCGCTCCGAGAAAAGGCTCTCGGAGAGGGCCGTCCGGTCCTTTTCCCCTGCAGCCTCCGCCAAGCGGATCTCGATCATCTGTGCGGGATAGTTCCACTCATAGACCGCGCTGGCAGCATCGAGCCCCTCATAGCACTGCAAGCGGATCAGCCGGCGACCGAGCGCCTTTGCGAGGGCCTTGGCGATCTCGGTCTTGCCCACCCCCGCCTCGCCCTCGAGGAACAGCGGTCGGCCCAGGCTGAGCGAGAGAAACGTCACCGTCGCGAGCCCGCGTCCGCAGACATAGCCCGCCTCCCCCAGCATCGCCTGTGTGACGTCGATCGATCCCGGCAGCTCTGTCATGCGCCCCTCTCCTTGCTGGCCGCGCAGATGAAGCGCGCCGGCCACCGATTGCAACCCACGCGACGCAATTCCCCGCGCCCCTCCTCACCTGGCCGATCACAGCAGGACAACAGCGGCAAAGCCGAGAAAGGCAAAAAAGCCCACCACATCGGTCACGGTCGTCACGAAGGTGCCCGAGGCGAGCGCCGGATCCGCGCCGGCACGGTCGAGCGCGATGGGGATCAGGATTCCGGCCAGGGCCGCGGCCAGCATGTTGATCACCATCGCCACGGCGATCACCGCCCCGATCATCACATCGCCGAACCAACCGATGGCGATCGCCCCCATCAGGAACGCGAAGGCAAAGCCGTTGAGCATGCCGACCACCGCCTCGCGCAGCACCACGCGCCCGGCATTGGTGGAGGTGAGATCGCGTGTGGCCAGGGCGCGCACTGCCACCGTCAGCGATTGCGTCCCCGCATTGCCGCCCATGGAGGCCACGATGGGCATCAGCACCGCCAGTGCCACCACCGCGGCGATCGTCTCCTCGAACTGCGCAATCACCATGCTCGCCAGGATGGCTGTTGCGAGATTGACGGCCAGCCAGGGAAAGCGGCGCTGCGTGATCTCCCAGATCGTGTCCGAGATGTCCTCGTCGCCGACACCGCCGAGACGCTTGAGATCCTCATCCGCCTCATCGTCGAGCGCCTCGACAGCATCGTCGATGGTGATGACCCCGACGATGCGCCCATCGTCGTCCAGCACAGGTGCGGTAATCAGGTGATACTGTTTGAAGGCATAGCCCACGTCCTCCTGCGGGTCCGAGCCCTGGAAGGTCTCGAAGCCGGTGTTCATGATGGCACCGAGGATCACGGGACGGCGGTTGCCGAGCACCTTGGCAAGCGGCAACAGGCCGACCGGCTTCATCGCCGCATCCACCACGACGATGTCGTAGAACTGCTCCGGCAGATCGTCGGAGGCGCGCAGAAAGTCGATCATCTGGCCCACGGTCCAGAACTTCGGCGCGCGCACGAAGTCGGTCTGCATGAGCCGGCCGGCGGAGTATTCCGGATAGGTCAGGCTGCGGGCGACGGCAACGCGGTCGGCCGGATCGAGGGCCGCGAGCACTTGTGCGCGCTGCTCTTCGTCGAGATCGCCGAGGAGGTAGACGACATCGTCGGTCTCGAGCTCGCGGGCGGCTTCCGCGAGATCGGCGGGCTGGAGCAGCTCCAGCACCTCGTCGCGCACGCCTTCCGAGAGCTCGATCAGCACCTCGTTGTCGAGACCCTGCCAGCCGAGGGCGATCAGGCGTCGGCGGTGATCGGTGCCGAGCTGTTCGAGAAGGTCGGCCAGATCGGCAACGTGCAGATCGTCGACAGCGCCGGCCAGCGCGTCCCCGTCCGCCGCGCCCAGGGCCTCCTTGACGGCGGCGACGACGGCGGGGTCGAGCCGATAGTCGTCCTCGCGGCTTGCCTCCTTGGGATCCGGCGCGACCGGGGGTTCGGACATGGACATGGCTTCCTCCCGGTTGCAGCAGCGTGCGCGCGTGATACCGGGCCGGGAGCGGGAGCGAAACCGCAGCGCCTGCGCTTCACCAACAAAAACGCCGCCAGCGGGAGGGCGCTGGCGGCGTCTCGGCAGGGGTGGGGCCGGATCAGGGCAGGATGACCGCGTCGATCACATGGATGACGCCGTTGGTGGCCTCCACATCGGCCGCGATCACGGTGGCGCCGTCAACTTTCACGCCGCTCGTAGCATCGATGTCGACGGTAGTGCCCTGGACGGTCGTCGGCGAGAGGGTCTGCCCGGCGATATCGCTGCTCATGACCTGGCCCGGGAGCACATGGTAGGTGAGGACGGCGACCAGCTGGTCCTTGTTCTCGGGCTTGAGGAGATCCTCGACGGTGCCGGCCGGCAGCGCCGCAAAGGCCTCGTCCGTCGGGGCGAAGACCGTGAACGGACCCTCACCTTTGAGCGTCTCGACAAGCCCCGCGGCCTGTACGGCGGCGACCAGGGTGTCGAAGCTGCCCGCGGCAACGGCGGTGTCGACGATATCGGCCTGGGCGGTCTTGCTCGCCTGAGAGGCGGCGGTCGTGGCCGTG
>JBCCLX010000285.1:0-6175 GCA_039026635.1 Pseudomonadota bacterium | reverse complement strand
GCCCCGCGTCGCCCAGCCCGGCGCGAAACCGGCCGTACCGCCGCCCGCGGCGGGCGCGGCGGGCGCCGGTGGTGCCGCCCCGTCGGGCGCGCCCGGCAGCCCTAGCGGACAGGGTGGCGGGGGCGCGGCAGCCGGCGAGAAGCCCCGGCTCGGCACCGTCAGCAACGCCAACCCGGGCGGTGCCGCAGGGGCGCTCGCCGATGCCGCCGTGGCCGCGACCGGGCAGAGCCCGTCGACCTCCCGTCCGCGGCGCGAGAAGGTGGCCCAGCGCCCGCCCAAGAAACCATTTCAAGTGCTCCCCGGCTCCGGCGGCGCAGGCGCAAGCGCCAAGCCCGTTGAGAACGATCCCGCGTCGACGGCGGAGGCACCCGGTGATGTGGCCGCGGCAGAGGCGACGACCAGCCCCTCTACGGCAAAGGAAACGCCAACCCCCGCCGCGACCACGGCTGGGGCCTCAGGCACGGCCTCTGCCACGAGCCCAGCGACGGCCTCGGCCGCCAGCAGGCCCAGCGAAGTGCCCAGCGACCGGCCCAGTGACCGGCCAAGCGAACCGACCGCGAAACCCGCGCCTGAGAACAAAGCCCAGCAGGCTGGGCGCGGCGACGCCGCCTCCTGAGGCCATGAGACGACAACCGGGCGCCGCAAAGGGCGGCGCGCGGCTCCCTGAAGCGATCCGAAAGCACCTGCCATGAAGACGATCGGAAGCGAGAAGACCGAGGCGCAACTGCCGGCAAAGCCGCAGGTCAGTCTGCCCACGATGGCGATGGCCCGGCCGAAGGAGGAGGACAAGGCGGCTGCTGTCGCCAAGCGCTGGTCGGCGGCAAGCCATATTCGCATCGGCCTCTTCACGGTGCTGTTGCTCGCGGGCGGCCTTGGCACCTGGTCGGCGGTCGCCAAGCTTGCCGGTGCCGTGATCGCCTCGGGTCAGCTCCGCGTCGAGAGCCAGCGCCAGGTCGTCCAGCATCCCGATGGCGGCGTCGTCGGTGCGATCTATGCGCGCGACGGCGATGTGGTCGAGGCCGGTCAGGTGCTGATCGAACTCGACGGGACCACCCTGCGCTCGGAGCTTAATGCGCTCGAGAGCCAGCTTTGGGAGATCATGGCCCGCCGGGCGCGGCTCTCCGCAGAGCAGCTGGGCGAGGACACCATCGTCTTCTCCGAGGAGCTGCTCGAGGCTGGCGCGGCCAATCCGGATGTGGCCGATCTTGTCGAAGGTCAGCGCGAGCTCTTCCGCGCCCGTGCCGAAACCATGCGCCAGGAACTTGACGTGATCGTCGAGCGCGACGCCCAGATCGCCCAGCAGATCACCGGCGCCCGCAACGAGGCCGCGAGCTATGCCGAACAGGGAGAGCTGATCGCCGAAGAGCTGGTGGCGATGGAAGGGCTGATGGCCCAAGGCCTCGTTCAGATGAACCGTGTCCTGTCGCTGAAGCGCGAGCGCGCCCGTCTTGCGGGCGAGCGGGCACAGCTGGTGGCGCAGGCCGCACAGCTGGAAGGCCAGCTCTCGGAGCTCAAGGTGGAGCGGCTGCGCATCATCTCGACCCGGCGCGAGGAGGCGGCGACGCAGCTCTCCGATATCGGCTATCGCGAGCTGGAGCTGAAGGAGCGGCGGATCAGCCTGCGCGAGCAGCTCTCCCGTCTGGAGATCCGGGCCCCGCGCTCGGGCGTGGTCTATGACAGTGTGATCCACACGCTGAAGGCCGTGGTCCGCCACGCAGAGCCGATCATGTATATCGTGCCCTCCGATGCCGAGCTGGTGATCGACGCCCAGGTCAACCCGCTCAACCGCGATGAGGTGTGGGAAGGCCAGGAGACGGTGCTGCGCTTCTCCGCTTTCAACCAGCGCACGACGCCGGAACTCTATGGCTCCGTGAACCTCGTCTCAGCCACCACCTTCGTCAATGAGCAGACGGGTGAGAGCTACTATCGCACCGAGGTGCTCTTGAACGAGGGCGAGGTGGTGAAGCTCGAGGGCCAGGAGCTGCGCCCGGGCATGCCGGTCGAGGTCTATATCCAGACCGGTGAGCGCACGCCGCTCAACTACCTGATGAAGCCGATGTCCGACTTCTTCAACCGCGCGCTCCGCGAAGAGTAAGCCTCAGAGCCGGCACGGCCTCCGCCCCTCTCAGGTTGCGACCTCGGAGAGATGGGGGCCCTCGGCGAGAAGGGCTGCAAGACGGGCCAGGGCGCCATCGAGCCTCTGGCCCAAATTGCGTGCGCCGAGGGCGACGCGCACGAAGGGCTGGTCGATCCGGCCGACCTCATAGAGCGTGTGCGGCGCGACGAGCACTCCACGCGCCGCTGCCGCCGTCACAAAAGCGGCCGTGCCCCAAGGGGCGGGCAGCGGCAGATAGGCAAAGCTCGCGGCGGGATGCGTGCGGGCCCCAAAGGCGCCGAGCTGCGCTGCGGCGCGCGCTGCCCGTGCGCCGGTTTCCTGGACGACACGCGCCTCGATCTCCCGCGCCACCCCGGTCTCGGCCAGCTTCGCCGCAACCGCCAGGACCAGCCAGGGCGTTTGATGCACAAGCGCTTGATAGGCGCGGAGTGTGCTGATCGTGCGCCCGGGCGGGGTAAGAACAAAGCCGGCCCGCAGCCCCGCGGCCACGCATTTCGACATGCTGGCGACGTACCAGCAGAGCTCGGGCAGCAGATGGGCATAGCTCTCGGGCCGCGGTTGGATCAGCCGGCCATAGACATCGTCCTCGACCACCGGCAGACCATGGTGCTCCAGCACCGCCGCCACCTCCCGCCGTCGGGCCGGTCCGGCGAGGGCGAGCGTCGGGTTTTGCAGGGTGGGTGAGAGCAGTGCGGCATCCGGCCGCACACGTCGGATCGTGGCATCGAGCGTATCGGGCAGCACGCCCTCCCAATCGGCTGCCACAGGCTCGAGCCGGATACCCAGCGTCGTCAGCCCATCGATCAGGCCCGGGTGCAGAGTGGGCGGGGTCAGGACGATCCCACTACCCCCGCGGGTCAGCGCGGCAAGCGCTGCGACAGCCCCCGATTGTGCCCCTCCGACGACGATGAGCCGTTCGGCCTCCGCCGGCACACCGCCAGCGACAAGCCAGTCCGACAGTGTCCTCGTCAGCCCCATATCGTCGGATCGGCGACGGTAGGAGAGGAGCGGGGGCTGCCCGCCATGCTCGTCCAGCACGGCTTGCAGCGCGGCCCCCAGGGCGGGGGCTTGGCCAACATCCACGGCCTGGTTCCCGCGCAGATCCACGACACCGGGCTCGGCCACGGCGTCATGGGCATGGCGCGTCCCAGCCCCAACCGTCGCTCCTGCCCCAGTTCCCGGCCGCGCCACGGGCATCGCGCCACGCCCCGGTGTCGGGGGCTCGATGGGCTCCAAGAGCGCTCCAAGACGCGAAACAGGCCGTGAGGCGTCGATCACGAAGGTTCCGCGCCCCACCGTCGCCTCCAGACAGCCACGCTCCGTGGCGATGCGATAGGCCCGCGCCACAGCGCCAGGCCCGATGCCAAGCGCGAAGGCGAGATTGCGCACGGGCGGCAGCTGCTCGCCCGGCGCCAGGGCACCTGTGCCCACGGCCTCGACGATCCTCTCAGCCAAAGCGCGATAGAGCGGTGCCCCCTCAAGCGGTGCTACCAGCGTCGGGTTCAGGGAGAGTTTTGTATCGGGCACAATAAAATTGTTTCCTTCCTGGATGCGTACATTCAGATTGTATCGCAGATGATGGCCTCTGGCGCTATTGTACTCGAAACAATCGGAGGATCAAATGCCCGATACATTTTTCTCATCGAGCGAAAGCCGGCTCGCCCTGCCCCAGCATCATGGCCATGACACCCGCTCCTTCCTGCGGATGATCGGGCATTGGATGGCGCGGGCGCGCTCCCGCCGGCGGCTGGCCGCGCTCGACGATGCGCGTTTGGCCGATATCGGCTACAGCCGCGAGGCCGCGGCCGAGGAGGCGGCGAAGCCGTTCTGGCGCTGAGGGCGCTCATGCGGCGGTGCAGCGCTTGACGCCAGGCTGCCCGCCGCCACCTAGCGGTGCATGACCGATCGTGGATTGACCGCCAGTGCCGAAGCCGCGCCCCCAGAGGCCGCGCTTGAGATCACCATTCATCGCGCGATCGCCGAGATCGGGCAGGCCGACTGGGACGGCTGTGCCGCCCCCGAGACGGCCGATGGCGGCCCAGCGGCCAATCCTTTCGTCACCTACGCGTTTCTGGAGACCATGGAGGCCTCGGGCTCGGCAACGGCCAGTGCCGGCTGGGCGCCTCACCACCTGGCCGCCCGCGTCGAGGGGCGCACGGTCGCGGTCATGCCCCTCTATCTGAAGGGGCACAGCCAGGGCGAATACGTCTTCGACCATTCCTGGGCCAACGCCTGGGAGCGCGCGGGCGGGCGATACTACCCAAAGCTGCAAAGTGCTGTGCCGTTCACGCCGGCGACAGGCCCGCGCCTGCTCGTGGCAGAGGATCCAGCGCTGCCGCGAACCACCCTGCGCGGCGCCCTGCTCGACACGGCAGCAGAGATCACCGCCGCCAACGGGCTTTCCTCGCTCCACATCACCTTCTGCACCGATGAGGAATGGGAACTCGGCCCCGAGCACGGCTATCTGCAGCGCACGGACCAGCAGTTTCACTGGGAGAACGACGGCTACGCCAGCTTCGACCAATTCCTGGAAGCGCTGGCCTCACGCAAGCGCAAGAACCTGCGCAAGGAGCGAGAGCGGGCGCTCGAGAACGGGATCGAGGTGCATTGGCTCACAGGCAGCGAGATCCAAGAGGAACACTGGGCGGCCTTCTGGCGCTTCTATCAGGACACGGGATCGCGCAAATGGGGCCGTCCCTACCTGACGCGAGAGGCCTTTGAGCAGCTGGGGACGGCGATGGGCGACGCACTGCTTTTGATCCTCTGTCGCCGCAACGGGCGCTGGATCGCAGGCGCCCTGAACGTCGTGGGACGCGAGACGCTTTTCGGGCGCTACTGGGGCTGCACCGAAGACCACCCCTTCCTGCATTTCGAGACCTGCTACTATCAGGCCATCGATTTCGCGATCGCACGGGGGCTAAAGCGGGTGGAAGCGGGCGCGCAGGGCGGGCACAAACTGGCCCGCGGCTATGGGCCGGTGACCACCCGATCCCTGCACTACATGCCCGACCACAATTTCCGGGATGCCGTCGCGCGGTATCTCAACAGCGAGCGCGCAGCCGTCGCGCAGGAAAACGAAGCGCTGGCCGCCCTCACCCCCTTTCGCAAGGCTGAGTGAGGGCGCGCGCCGTTCGCCCCGGGTTGTCCCGGGGCTCCGCGGATCAGATCTGCTCGAGCAGCGCCTCGGCCGAGGTCACGTCCATCTTGGACGGCGCATCTTCGATGTTCAGCGCGGCCACGACACCGTCCTTGATCAGCATCGAAAAGCGCTGTGCGCGCACGCCGAGGCCCACCGCGGCACCATCGAAGCTGAGGCCCGTGGCCTGCGCAAACGCGGCCGCCGCATCGCCGACGACGCGGATGCCAGCCGCGGTTGCGCCCGTCGCCTCGCCCCATTCCTTGGCCACGAACGGATCGTTGACCGTCAGGCAGACGACAGCATCGACCCCCTTGGCCTTCAGCGCCTCGATGTTCTGCACGAAGCTCGGCATATGCTTGAGGTGGCAGGTCGGCGTGAAGGCCCCGGGCACGCCGAAGAGCGCAACCGTCCCCTTGCCCAGGATCTCGGCGGAGGCGATGCCCTTGGGCCCCTCATCGGTCATCTCGAAAAGCGTCGTCTCCGGCAGCGTTTCGCCCACAGCGATGGTCATGGCGGTCCCTCGTCTCTGATCGGATTGTCACGAAGCCCGCCGCGGCTGCGGCGGTTGCGCGAGAGATAGCGCGGGAGCGCTCTGTGGGACAGGGGCTCTTAACCATGCGCGCTCAGCGCATCCCCATGCGGATCGCGCCGTCCAGGCGCACCACTTCGCCGTTCATATAGCCCGTCTCGATCATGAAGAGCGCGAGCGCCGCGAACTCGGCCGGATCGCCGAGGCGCGAGGGGAAGGGCACTTGGGTCGCGAGGCTGTCCTGCACCTCCTGGGGCAGACCGCGCAGCATCGGCGTGCCGAAGATCCCCGGCGCGATGGCCGAGACGCGAATGCCGTCACGCGACAGATCCCGGGCAGCCGGCAGGGTGAGCGCGGCAACGCCCCCTTTGGAGGCGGCATAGGCTGCCTG
>JBCCLX010000284.1:0-6181 GCA_039026635.1 Pseudomonadota bacterium | reverse complement strand
AGCGGGGGTGCGGGTCGACGGGGATACCGCGCCCGTTGTCGGCCACCGTCACGCTGCCGTCGGCTCCGAGCGTGACCTCGATGCGGCTCGCATGCCCCGCCACCGCCTCGTCCATGGAGTTGTCCAGGACATCGGCGGCACGGATGAGCGCGCGCTCCATCACCTGGTCGCCGAGGTCCTGGACAACTCCATGGACGAGGCGGTGGCGGGTCATGCGAGCCGCATCGAGGTCACGCTCGGAGCCGACGGCAGCGTGACGGTGGCCGACAACGGGCGCGGTATCCCCGTCGACCCGCACCCCCGCTTCCCCGACAAATCGGCGCTGGAGGTGATCCTCACCACACTGCACGCCGGCGGCAAGTTCTCTGGCAAGGCTTATCAGACCTCGGGCGGTCTCCACGGTGTCGGCGTCTCGGTCGTCAATGCGCTCTCCGAACACCTCCGCGTCGAGGTCGCCCGCAACAAGCGCCTCTATGCCCAGGAGTTCGCGCGCGGCCATGTGAGCGCGCCGCTGGCAGAGGTCGGCGCCGCCCCCAACCGTCGCGGGACGACCGTGACCTTCCGGCCCGATCCGGAGATCTTCGGGGCGCTGGCCTTCCGCCCTGCGCGGTTGCATCGGATGGCGCGTTCGAAGGCCTATCTCTTCCGCGGGGTCGAGATCCGCTGGCGCTGCGCCCCGGCGCTGATCCGCGATGAGACACCGGCCGAGGACAGCTTCCACTTCCCCGGCGGGCTCGAGGATTTTTTGACCGCCACGCTGGCGGGTGACGCCTTCATTGGGGAGCGTCCCTTCGCCGGCAAGGTCGATTTCGCCGAGCGCTATGGCGACGGGACGCCCGGCTCCATCGAATGGGCCGTTGTCTGGACACCGGCGCGCGACCCTTTCTGCTCCTCCTACTGCAACACCATCCCCACGCCCGAGGGCGGCACGCATGAAACCGGTTTCTGGGCCGCCCTCCTCAAGGGTCTGCGCGCCTATGGCGAGCTGAGCGGCGTGAAGAAGGCGAAGGACATCGCGCGCGAAGACCTCTCGGGCGGCGCTGCGGCTATGATCTCGGTCTTCCTGCGCGAGCCCGAATTCGTCGGGCAGACCAAAGATCGCCTGGCCACGGCGGATGCCGCGCGCCTTGTGGAGGGCGCCGTGCGCGACCGGTTCGACACCTGGCTGGCGCAGGATCCCAAGGCCGCAGGCGCCATCCTCGACCACCTGATCGAACGCGCCGAAGAGCGCCAGAAGCGCCGCGCCGAGAAGGAGACCGCCCGCAAATCCGCCACCCGCAAGCTGCGCCTGCCCGGCAAGCTCGCCGACTGCTCGGAGGCCACGCGCGCCGGCAGCGAGATCTTCCTTGTCGAGGGAGACAGCGCCGGGGGCAGCGCCAAGCAGGCGCGCGATCGCAAGTTCCAGGCCATCCTGCCGCTCAGGGGTAAGATCCTCAACGTCCTCGGCGCTGCCGGCTCTAAGCTCGCTGAAAACCGTGAACTCTCGGACCTCACCCAAGCGCTCGGCATCGGCATCGGCTCACGCTTTCGCGCCGAGGATCTGCGCTATGAGAAGGTCGTGATCATGACGGACGCCGATGTGGACGGGGCCCATATCGCCGCGCTCCTGATGACCTTCTTCTTCACCCAGGCGCGCGGGATCATCGAGGGCGGGCATCTCTATCTCGCCAACCCGCCGCTCTATCGCCTCAGCCAGGGCGGCAAGGTCGCCTATGCGCAGGACGACGATGAGCGTGCGGCACTCGAAGCCAAAGGGCTCGGCGGCAAGGGCAAGATCGAGGTCTCCCGCTTCAAAGGCCTCGGCGAAATGATGCCGGCGCAATTGAAGGAGACCACCATGGATCCCAAGCGCCGCCGTCTGACCCGCGTGAGCCTTGACGACCTGGAGGAGACCGGCGGTCTCGTTGACCGGCTGATGGGCAAGAAGGCCGAAGCGCGTTTCGAGTTCATCCAAGCCAACGCCAAATTCGCCGAAACCATCGACGTCTGATCGCTCCCTGGCTTTCGGTCCGCCACTACGCGCTTTGGCCATCGGGTTCGGGCGAGCTCAACCGTACTCTTGTGGCACCGCTACATTATAACGTAACACTTCGCTCATTGAGGGCGGAGGGCATGATGGACGGCGACTACAAAGCGATAGAGGCGACAATGCCCAGCCTGTGCATCAGCGATGCGGCCCAGGGCTTGGCCAGTATCGCAGCGCCGCACTGCGCAGCGGCGATCTGGCGCCGCCAGCCGCTCTTGAAATTCCAGGCCTGGATCGACGGGCTCTCACCCGACCAGCTGCCGCGAACGCGGGTCATCCGGCGCCCCGATGAGATCCGCGATGCAGCGCGTGAAGCCTGTGAGGCTTCTGGCACGCCCGATGAGCCGGAGCGGGCCCTTTTGATCGAGGACACTGTGGCTCTGGCCGAGCTCTTCACCGATGTGATGCGCGCGCCCTACCTCCGGCTCCGCTACGATGTGATCACCACGAATGCCTGTCGACGCTTCCATGTGGATGCGGTCACGGCACGGCTGATCTGCACCTATCGCGGCACGGGCACGCAATACGGCATCGCAGAGGAGGGTGCCGACCCTGAGCAGATCCACACCGCGCCCACTGGCGCGCCGATCCTGCTGCGCGGCACGCTCTGGCCCGAAACACCACGCTCCGGGCTGCTCCATCGCTCACCGCCCATTGAAGGGACCTCCGAGACACGGCTGCTCTTGGTCCTAGATCCGATGACTGGACCGACCGAAGAAGACAGATGCCTAAAAACCGTGGACGTACCAGCCTGAAGCAACGCTGGCGCCGAGAAGACCCAATGCGCGACTTCGATCTGCTGCCGGCCGAACTGCGCGCCTGGCTGGCAGGCGCCGTGTTGCCGTGGCGGCCACGTTCGGTCCGGCGTAGTTTCGAGCGGGCGCTCGCGCGCACCGGCGATCGCCGGCTCGCCCTTGCCGAGCTTGATCGGTTGCAGCAGCGGCTGATCGCGCGGGATGCGCGGCAGATCTGGGGCGCGGACCATCCCATTCTGCTGACCCATCAGGACCCATGACCCGCATTCCCGTCACCATCCTCACAGGCTTCCTCGGCGCCGGGAAAACCACGCTTCTCAACCGGCTGATTGCAGAACCAGGCTTCGGCGACACGGCCGTGATCGTGAACGAATTCGGCGAGGCGGGCATTGACGGCGGGCTTATTGAAACGGCGGATGAGCGTGCCTTCGCCATGTCCGTCGGCTGCCTCTGCTGCACGGTCTCGGGCGATGTGCGGCTCACCCTCTTGCGCTTGCTGGACGAAGCAGAGCGCGGGGTTGGGCCGCGCTTCGATCGCGTGGTGATCGAGACGACGGGCATCGCAGACCCCCTGCCCCTCCTGCAAACCTTCATGACCAATGCCCTGATCCTCAGCCGGTTCACACTCAACGGCGTGGTCACGCTGATCGATGCCGTAAACGGGGCCGATGCCATCGAGCGCTTTGTCGAAGCCCAACGCCAGGTTGCGGTGGCCGACCTGATCCTCGTCAGCAAAGGCGATCTGGCCACCGAGCCCTCAGACGCCCGCGCGCTCAGTGCTCTGACGGAGCGGCTGCGGCAGGCAAGCCCCAATGCCACCGTGATGCCCGTGGCCGAGGCGACCGCGGGGAGCGTGTTCTCGCGGGCTGCCTTGGATCCTGCCGGGGCGCCGCCGGATGTGCGCGCCTGGCTGCGCTTCGGCGCGGAGGGCGCGGGGCCGGCGCAGGCGGATCACCACGACCACCATCATCATCATCACGATGTGAACCGGCACGGGGACACGGCCTCCGCCTACTGCTTCTCCGCCAAGCGCCCCGTGGACGAAGGCGCGCTCGAAGACGCCGTTCATGCGCTGCAGGCCCGTTTTGGCCGCGATCTTCTGCGCATGAAGGGGTTGGTTGAGATCGAAGGCGCGCCGGGCTGTCCGGCCGTGCTCCATGTCGTGGGTCATATCGCAAGCCCACCGCGCCTGCTCGACGGCTGGCCCGAGGGCATCGACGCGACCAGGATCGTCCTGATCGTGGCGGGACCCGAACGGTCACAGGCGCCGAAGATCCTGCAGGAAGCGCTGCCCGAACTCCTGGGCTTCAGCACGACCGCGCCCAGCGAGCAAGCGATCGCCTAGCGGCCTTTAGCCTTCCCGCTGTGCGGGCCCTCCCACACCCCTTTACCCACCGCTCAGCCGGCGCGCATAGTTGGGCCTATGAGCACTCTGATCGCGAACGAACGAGCGGCGCTGGCAGACAGCCTGTGGACGGCCACGGCTAATCACGCCCCTGAAAGACCGCCTTTGAGCGGGTCCGTCGAGGCCGACACGATCGTGGTGGGCGGTGGGTTCACAGGCCTTTCCGCAGCGCTCCACAGCGCCGAGGCCGGACAGGCGGTCGTGCTGCTCGAAGCGGAGACGCCGGGCTGGGGTGCCTCCGGGCGCAACGGCGGACAGGTGAACCCCGGCCTGAAACCCAATCCGGACGATCTGATCGCCAAGTTCGGCCAAGCGATGGGCGAGCGTCTGATCACGCGCTGGGGTGGTGGCGGACGGCTGGTCTTCGATCTCATCGCGCGCCATGGGATCGCTTGTGACGCCCGGCCCGTCGGCTTCTTGCGCGCCGCCGTCTCGGAAAAAACGCTGGCCAGCCTGCGGGAGATCGGCCGTCAGTGGCGTGCCCATGGTGCCGAGGTCGACCCGGTCGACGTCGAGGAGATGGCCCGAATGATCGGGTCGGACGCCTATTTCGGCGGGATCATCGATCGGCGCGGCGGCAATCTTCATCCTCTCAATTATGCGCTCGGCCTCGCGGAGGCGGCTGAGCGGGCGGGGGCCGTGATCCATGGCAGGAGCCGGGTGCGCGGTATCGATCAGGAGGGCGCCGGCGTCCTCGTCCGCACGGCCGCGGGCCAGGTTTCGGCCCGCCGCGCGATCCTCTGCACCAACGCCTATACGGGCCCCCTCTCCGATCCCCTGGGCCGGACGGTCGTGCCCGTCACGTCCGTGCAGGTCGCAACGGCGCCGCTGTCGCAGAACATCCTGAAATCGATCCTGCCCCAGGAGCACTCTCCGACCGACACGCACCGGCTGATCAACTACTTCCGCAAGACCGCCGATGGCCGCTTCGTCATCGGTGGGCGCGGCGCCATGGGGGAGCGTTCGACACGACAGCGCCAACAGGCTCTGCGCGACAACGCCATCGCGCTCTTTCCTCAGCTTGGCAACGCGGATTGGCAGCATGCCTGGGGCGGGAACGCGGCGATGACGCGCAGTGGTTTGCCCGGCCTCCATCTCCTGGCGCCCAATGTGATGGCCGGTCTCGGCTTCAACGGCCGCGGCGTGGCCAGTGCCACCGTGATGGGGACGATCCTGGCGGATTGGGCAACGGGCACGCCCGCAGAGGCGCTCGATTTCCCCGTCACCCCCGCGACGCCGATCCCGTTTCACAGCCTGCGCAACCTCGGCGTCGGCGCAACCATCAGCACGCTACGCCTGCTTGACCGTCTCAAGGTCTGATTTCGTAAACCCTATCCTCAGCGCCCGCTGTCATGGAGGCTGCTGATAGGGCGGCACGAGGGTGTCGCAGGCTTTGGGGCGGCGGGCGGCGGGCAGCGGGCCAGACATCGGGAATGAGAGGAGGCATTGTGTGACGGGCTTTCAGTCGATCGTCCTGACCGGTGCCTCCGGCGGCATCGGACACGCGCTGGCCAGTCGGCTCGCGGCTGACGGGCGGCACTTGCTGTTGGTCGGACGGGATCCTGACCGCTTGGCAGAGGCACGCGAGGCGGCGGCGGCGAAAGGCGCTGCTGTCGAGACCGCGCCCCTGGATGTCACCGAGACGGCGCGCCTTGCCGAGGCGCTCCTCGCCTTCGACGATCGCCGCCCCGTCGATCTCGTCATCGCCGGGGCCGGTATCTCGAGCGGTACAAAGCCTGACGGCGCGCCGGAGGGGCTCGACGCCCTACGGCGGGTGATCGAGGTTAACCTGCTCGGCGCGGCGGCAACCATCGAGCCGTTGATCCCGCGCATGGTGGCACGCGGGCATGGGCGGATCGTCGTGATCGGCTCCGTGGCGGCCCACCGCCCCTTACCCGACATGCCGGCCTATAGCGCCTCCAAGGCAGCGCTTCGGGCTTGGGCGACGGCGATTCGAGGCCGGCTTGCTCCCCAAGGCGTGGGCGTGACGATCGT
>JBCCLX010000283.1:0-6205 GCA_039026635.1 Pseudomonadota bacterium | reverse complement strand
TCGATCGCGGAGTGGATCGGCACGCTCGATGTGAACCGCTGGTGGCTGATGCTGGCGATCAACATCTTCCTGCTGATCGCGGGCTTCTTCCTGCCCCCCGTTGCCGTGATCCTGATGGCGGCTCCGATCCTCTTGCCCATCGTGATCGCTGCGGATTTCGACCCTTACTGGTTCGCCGTCGTCCTCACGATCAACATGGAGATCGGGCTGATCTCGCCGCCCGTGGGTCTGAACCTCTATGTCATCAATGGCATCGCACCGGACATCCCGCTGAAAACCATCCTGAAAGGCAGCCTGCCCTATGTCGGCTGTATGGTGATCGCGATCATCATTCTCTGTATCTTCCCTGAGCTGGCGACCTGGTTGCCGGATGCGGTGATGGGCGAGGTGATCTAGGGTCCTGGTCCAGGTGATCTGATGGGAGTGGCTGGATGAGCGAGGAGCAGAGCACGGCGACTGCCGAGCCGAGCGAACCGGCCAGCACTGCGGGCACGGGTGGCTTGGGTGCGGCAAGCCTTTTCGGGGACATGCTGAGCCGGATCACGGAAACCGGCCGCGCCCTCATCGGCTCCGAGACGCAGGCGCCTCTGATCGATCGTGCCGAGGCGCTGTTCGCCTCGGATGGCGAGGTCACGGGAACGGCGCGGGCGCGGGCCCTGCTCGACGACTACGCCACCCTGCCCGAGGAGGCGCGCCACGAGTTCCTACGCGAAATGGCCGCCCGCTTTGCGCCGGACCTGGCACGGGTCGCCCGCGCGGTGGCAGCCTACGAGGCGGCGCCGAGCCCTGAACGTGCACGCGCCCTGCATATCGAGGCCGAGCCGCGGAGCCAGCAGCTCCTGCGCCTCTTGAACCGCGCGCCGCAGGGAACGCTGTCTCTGGTGCGCATGCGGGAGGACCTGCTGGCCGTGGCAAGCGGCGATCCGGCGCTCGAGGGGCTGGACGCCGATTTCCGCCATCTCTTCGCCAGCTGGTTCAACCGCGGGTTCCTCGAGCTGCGGCGGATGGATTGGCAGACACCGGCGGCGATCCTGGAAAAGATCATTCAATACGAGGCCGTGCATGCGATCCAAGGCTGGCACGATCTGCGCCGCCGGGTCGCCGCACCGGACCGTCAGCTTTTTGGTTTCTTCCACCCCGCCCTCGGCGATGAGCCGCTGATCTTCGTGGAGATTGCGCTCTGCCGCGAGATCCCGAGCGCGATTGGGCCGATCCTTGCGGAGGAGCGGGCGGCGCTCGATCCGAAACGGGCGACGACGGCGGCTTTCTATTCGATCTCCAACTGCCAAAACGGCTTGCGAGGCGTGAGCTTCGGATCGTTCCTGATCAAGCAGGTGGTCGAAGAACTCCGCCGCGATGTGCCGACGCTTTCGACCTTCGTCACGTTGAGCCCCGTGCCGGGCTTCACCCGCTGGCTGGCGGGCGATGAGGGGCGCGCGGCGGCGGGGGAGGAGCAGCTTGCGGCGCTGGCCGCGCATTACCTCACGCTCGCCAAGCGCCCCGATGGCCGGCCGCTGGATCCCGTGGCGCGCTTTCATCTCGGTAATGGCGCGCGGCTCGAGCGCGTGAACCCCGCCGCCGATGCTTCTGAGCGGGGGCAGCGCGAGAGCCGGGGTGTCATGGTTAACTATCTCTACGATCTGCGCGATATCGAGCGGAACCACGAGGCCTTTGCCGCCGAGGGCGAGATCGCGCAGTCTTCAGCCGTTCGCCGGCTGGCACGCCAGGTCCCGCCGGTCCTGGTCGCCTAAACAAGCTCTCTGCGCCCCGCCCACCCCTGCGGCGAGGCTCGCAGACGCCAACAAACGAATGCCGAAGCCCGGAGGCGCAAAGCGCAACCGTCGCGCATTCGCACGCATGACGCACGAGGGAGACGACGCCTATGACCAACCATCTCGCAAATGCCCTCGGCCTCGGCGATCCCGCCCGCGGCGGGCGGACCTTCGCCAGCCTGCCCGACGGCAGGGTCTATACCTATGCGGATGTGGAGGCGGTCTCGGGTCGTTTCGCCGCGGCGCTGGTGGGGCTCGGCGTGGCGCCGGGGGACCGGGTCGCGGTGCAGGTGGAAAAGAGCATCGAGGCCCTGATGCTCTACCTCGGCTGTGTGCGCGCCGGTGCCGTCTTCCTGCCCCTCAACACGGCCTATACGGCAAGCGAGGTCGGCTATTTTCTGGGCGATGCGGCACCTGCGTTGGTGGTCGTCGATCCGAGCAAGGCAGAGGCGCTGACCCCGCAGGCTAAAGAGGCAGGCGCCCGGCTCGAGACCATGGGGGTTTGGGCCGCGGACGGGGGCGATTACGGCAGCCTATTTGCCCATGTGCCCGAGGCAGCGGCCTTTGAGGATGTGGCGCGCGGCCCGGACGATCTGGCCGCCATCCTCTATACCTCCGGCACCACCGGGCGCTCGAAAGGCGCCATGCTGAGCCACGAGAACCTGGGCTCAAACGCCACGACGCTGGTCGAGACCTGGCGGTTTACTGGCGATGACGTGCTGATCCACGCCCTGCCGATCTATCACACGCATGGTCTCTTCGTGGCCTCGAACGTCACACTCGTCTCGGGCGCGGCCCTGATCTGGATGGAGAAGTTCGATCTGGATGCGGTGGTCGCGGCCTTGCCGGAGGCGACCGCGATGATGGGCGTGCCGACCTTCTACACGCGGCTCCTCGGCGATGATCGGCTGAACCGGGAGCTCTGTCGCTCCATGCGTCTCTTCGTGGCCGGCTCCGCGCCGCTCCTGGCCGAGACGCATCGCCAGTTCGAGGCACGCACGGGCCATGCGATCCTGGAACGCTATGGGATGACCGAGGCCTCCATGATCACCTCGAACCCCTATGATGGTGCGCGGCGGGCAGGCACCGTCGGCCATCCGCTGCCTGGCGTCTCGCTGAAGGTGACCGACCCCGAGACCGGGGCCGAGCTTGCGGAGGGCGCGATCGGGATGATCCGGGTGAAGGGCCCCAACGTTTTCCAGGGCTATTGGCGCATGCCTGAGAAGACAGCCGAAGAGCTGAGCGCGGACGGCTGGTTCATCACCGGCGATCTCGGGATGATCGACGACCAGGGCTATGTCGTGATCGTCGGTCGGGGCAAGGACCTGATCATCTCCGGCGGCTTCAACGTCTATCCCAAAGAGGTCGAGGGCGAGATCGACCGTCTGCCGGGCGTGATCGAGAGCGCGGTCATCGGCGTGCCGCATCCGGATTTTGGGGAGGGCGTGGTCGCCGTGGTCGTCCCAGAGGCCGGAGACGCGCGCGACCCCAAAGCGGTGATCGGTGCCCTCGCCGAGCGCGTGGCGAAGTTCAAGCAGCCCAAGCGCGTGATCTTCGTCGATGCCCTGCCGCGCAACGCCATGGGCAAGGTGCAGAAGAAGAACCTGCGCGAGATCCATAAAGATCTGTTCACCGGCTGAGCCGGGAGTGGCGTTGGCCGACCAAGCCGGTATCGGAGGGCATCGCGGTGAGCGACACGGCGGCAGGCCGATCGGAGGGGCAGCGTGCGCGGGCCGCGGCGATGCTCTGCTTCGGTATCGCGCTCCTCAGCCTGCAGGACAGCCTCGTGAAGTTCATGTCGGGCGAGACCTCGCTCTGGCAGTTTCAGTCGCTCCGCTCGGGGTTCAACCTGCTCATCCTGCTTGCGATGGTCGGGATCGGCGGGCTGATTGCGGCACGACGGGGCGGCGATGCGGCGGGACTGCGGCTCCTGATCCCAAGGCGGATCCGTCCCGTGGCGCTGCGCACGGCGTTTCTGACGGGGTGTATCTTCTGCTATTTCGCAGGCGCGCCCATGCTGACCTTTGCGCAGATGGGGGCGGGGCTCTTCACCTATCCCGTCTTCGTCAGCCTGCTCTCGGGCGCGGTTTTGGGGGAGCGGGTGGGTCCGTGGCGCGGGGGTGCGGCGGCGGCAGGGTTTCTGGGGGCCGCCCTCATCCTCAGGCCTTGGGACGACGGTTTCACCTATTGGCAGTTGCTCCCGCTCATGGCGGGGCTTCTCTATGCGTGCAATGTGCTGACCCTGCGCAGGGCCTGCCGCGATGAGCATCCGATGGCGCTGGCCGCCGCGGTCTCGGTGGTGTTCTTCGCCTTTGGCGTCACCGGCGCGATTGTCCTGACACTCATCGCGCCCGAGCCCACGACCAACCCCTTCGTATCCGTCGGCTGGCCGCCGCTTGTCCTCGTCACCGTCGGCTTTGCGCTCTTTGCGAGCTTCTGCAATCTCTTCGGCAACATCGCTCTGACCCGCGCCTATCAGACGGCCGAGCCAAGCTGGCTTGCCCCCTTCGACTACACCTATCTCGCCTATGTGCTCCTCTGGGGCATCGTCCTCTTCGGCGATGTGCCGGATGCGCTCGGCTTGGCGGGTCTCGCGCTGATTGCAGCGGCGGGGGCGGTCACGGCGGTGCGTGAGGGCCTGCGCCAGCCGAGCACGGAGCGCCGGGGCCCGATCCGTTGAGCCAACCCTCAGCCATGCAGGACGGCGCAAGCGGGTCTGCGCGCTTCTGGACGGTTCTGCATTGAGACGAGTCGGTGGGCACCGTAGGCTGGCGGGCGAAGGAGATCCGCCATGACCCATGTCTTTCCGCGTCACACGAAGGCCCATCTTCCGGTCATCGCCCGCGGCGACGGCTGTTACCTGTTCGACGAGAACGGCAAGCGGTATCTCGATGCCTGCGGCGGCGCCGCAGTCTCCTGCCTCGGCCATTCGGCGACGGCGGTCACGGAGGCCGCGAAGGCGCAGCTCGACGCGATCCCTTACGCCCATACGAGCTTCTTCACCTCGCGCCCGGCCGAGGCGCTGGCCGACCGGCTGATCGAGCGCGCGTCCGAGGGGATCGAACGGGTCTACTTCGTCTCCGGCGGCTCGGAGGCGACGGAGGCCGCGATGAAACTCGCGCGCCAATACTGGCTCGAGAAGGGCGAGGGGGCGCGGCGCCATGTGATCGCGCGCTGGCAGAGCTATCACGGGAACACGATCGGGAGCCTTTCGGCCTCGGGCAACCGCTGGCGGCGGGGCCAGTTCGAACCGATGCTCTCGGGCGCGATGCATCATATCGACCCCTGCCATTACTGGCGCTTTGCCGAGGATGGGGAGAGCCCCGAGGCCTATGGCCGGCGCGTGGCCGACAGCCTCGACAAGAAGATCCGGGAACTCGGCACCGACACGGTTGCCGCCTTCATCGCCGAGCCAGTGGTAGGGGCCACCATGGGCGCGGTGCCGGCGGTGCATGGGTACTGGACGCGTATTCGCGAGATCTGCGACGCCCATGGCGTCCTGCTGATCCTGGATGAGGTGATGTGCGGGATGGGCCGCACGGGCACGCTCTTTGCCAATGAAAGCGTCGCCGACGGCGCGGAGGGCACGGAGAGCGTGCGCCCCGATATCGTCTGCATCGCCAAGGGGCTTGGCGCAGGCGTGCAGCCGATCGGCGCCATGCTGTGCTCGGGCGAGATCTATCGGACGATCGAAGCAGGCTCGGGCTTCTTTCAGCATGGTCACACCTATCTCGGCCATCCGACGGCCTGTGCCGCGAGCCTTGCCGTGATGGACGAGATCGAGGGGCGCGATCTGTTGGCCTCCGTGCGCGCGCGCGGCGCGGAGCTGCAGACGGCGCTGGAGGCCGCCTTCGGGCAGCATGCGCATGTGGGCGATATCCGAGGGCGCGGCCTTTTCCGCGGCATCGAGATTGTGGCGGATCGCAGCACGAAAGAGACCTTCGATCCGGCCTTGGGGGTTGCCGCCAAACTGAAGAAGGCGGCCTTTGCGCGCGGGCTGATGGTCTATCCCATGGGCGGAACGATTGATGGTCGCCATGGCGACCATGTGCTCATCGCCCCGCCCTTCATCCTGGAAAGCGGGCAGATCCCGGAGATCGTCGAGCCGCTAAAGGCCGCCCTCGACGGCGTGCTCGACGAGGCGCTCGCCGCCTGAGGCGTTGCGCCGGGCGCGTGCCGGAAAGGGCCCGCTAGCGGCCTCGAGAAGCGGGGCGGATCAGAGCGCGGCTGAGTGACGCTCGATCCGATGGCCGAGATAGGCGTCGAAGGCCGAGGCGATCAGGCGAGCATGCGTCTTCCAGGCGGGTGCCACCTCAAAGCCCCCTTGCGGGAGCGGGATCAGCGCCCCCTCGGGCGCGATTTCCATCAAGGCTGCGGCCTCGCGCCGGAGCGGGCCCGCCATATCGCCGTAATGCGCCGTCAGGCGGGCGGCG
>JBCCLX010000282.1:0-6263 GCA_039026635.1 Pseudomonadota bacterium | reverse complement strand
TTGTGTTGGACCTAAAATGCTCAATTCTGCCTAATCGAAGCCTAACGCAGCCATGATGAATGACATCTGAGCATGACCAGATGAGAGCCCTCTAGGATCTGATCTCTCATGCTCTCCCTCGGTCCGGGATCTTCGGTCGGCCGAGCCCGGGCCTCAGACGGCACGACGAGGCAGCGTTCTGCAGCGCGACCGAGCCGCATTGGCCTGCCGAGGTTGAGGGGGGCCGCTGATCGTCTCGTCTAGAAGATCGAGGCCATCCAGGCGGGAAGGCACCGTTCGCGCACGGCGCGCCAATTGAGGGCCTGGGCATCCGGGCGGTGGTTTTCGAAGATCGTCTCCCGCCAGTCCGTGATCCGCCAGCGGGGGCGGCTCCGCAGCGATCGGTCGTCTGTGTCGCCAAGACGGGGGCGGGCCATGCGGAAGGGCGCTTCCTCAATGCTTGTGGAGGGGCCGACCTCGACGCTGCCCCAAAAGACCCCGGCCGGCACGACATCCTCTCCATCGACTGTGAAGACAGGGACGCCGTCGACCGAGATCTCCCGCCCTCCCACCGGCAACGCCGTGGCGGCGAGATTGGCGTTGAGGGGCAGGAGGAGCGTGGCGTCCGGGGCAAGCGCGCGGTCCTTGCCGTAGCGCCCTGTGAAGCCATCCACGCTCACGACCGTCGCCTCCGCCACCTGAGCCCGGGTCGTGTCGATCGAGATGCTGATCGAGATATCCCCACGCTCATCGGCGGTAATGCTGTTCTCCCGGGGACCCTTGGGATCGAACACCGGTCCGCTCAGGACCAGCCGGTAGGGCGCGCCGTTCGGCTCGAGACAGCGCATGGGCGCTGTATAGGCTGCGAGATAGAGGCCATAGACGACCGCCATCGCCAGCGGCAGACCGCCCAGCAGCTCTCGCCGGCCCAGCCGCCGCCGGATCACTGCGATGGGCAAATAGACAAGCGCGCCGAGCACGCCAGAGATCAGCATGAAGTTGAAGAAGGGCCCAATGATCCAGCCGAGGATGACGAGGATCAGCAGCACCCCCATGATGCGAAAGACGATGCGGATGCCATCCCTCTTGGTCAGCCCGGCTGCCGTCCGCTTCTCCTCCATGGTCGTCTCCCTGCTCGGCGTCTGCCCCGGCCGCGGTCGTCTCTGCGGAAGAACTGCATAGGCCCGCCCATGGCAGTTGACCATGCGTGACGTGCTGGCGCCGCCAAGGCCCTGACCGCCCACCCTCCGCTGGCGCAGCAGCGGGTAGAGGCGCCACGGGATCTTCTCTGCAGCAGGTTTCGCTCTAGCCAGAGGGAGGCTGCGCATCGGTGAGACCCGTAAGGGCGAGACCCTCGGCAACGATGCCGATCCCCGCAACGAGGGCGGCGCCACCGTGGTGCTTTTCGCTGGTGAGAGTCTTACGGGGCAGGCTCGGTTCTTGCCGGGGCATCGGCTCGCGCACGAGCTTGGTGGGACCGTCTATCGCACTCTGAGCGGCCCGCAGATGGAGACGGATTGGACGATCGGCCTGGGCAACCCTTTGGTCCTCTAATTGCCAGGCGTGGCGACGTCTTGCGACGGTGTCGCCGCGCCCGAGTTCTGTGGGAGGTGCGGAGCTTTCAGTGCCCGAGCCCTGGCGCTAAGCGTTCGCGTGCGATGGAGAAGGCGATCCGGTACTCGGCCGCGCGCAGCGCCTGGGTCAGCGGTCCTGCCGCGAGACCGGCCAGGAGGATGAGGCTGACCTGAGCGTTCCCGGTCTCAAGCCCTGTGGCCACGGCGCAGATCATCACGAGCGGCAGCACACCGTCCGGCAGCACCCGGAGCACGGAGGCGACCCGGATCCGGTCGAGGAGCGCATCGTTCAGCTTTGAGGAGGACCGTGCCACGCGGCGCCGGACGGTGCGCACCGCTGCGCGATCCTGCTCTTCGGGAAGAGCGAGCAGGCTTTCGCCGAGAAGCCGTGCGAGCTTGCCCCGCCGGCGCCGCACCTCGCGGACGCGCTGGGTGAGCGGCAGCAGGGTCGCCCCGCCGGCGATCAGCACAAAGGCGGCTGGCGCGAGGATGGCGAGGAGATGCGCCTCCGAGATCAGGGCCGCCGCGCAGGCGCAGCCGCAAAAGGCCAGCGCCGCGCTGACACTGCGCGCCAGGCCCAGCCCCACCCATTGGCGGAGCGCGGAGAGATCGTTCATCAGCCGGCTCATGGCGACCCCATGGGCCGTGCCGCGGCCCTTCAGGATCCCGTTCAGCAATCTGATCCGCACCTCGGCCACATAGTCGAGACCGAGCCGCTCGGCGTCGCGCAGTTCCTGCACGCGGAGCGCGATCAGGCCGCCCGCCAGAGCCGACAACGCGAGCGCTGTGAGGCCGGGCCCAAGGGTGCCTGATGCACCGAGTAGAAGGGGCAGGGCGAGGGTGCCGCCGGCCTGGCCCGCCCCGTTGAGCAGCAGGCGGACGACCATCCACCGCCGCTTGCCGGCAAAGATCTGCGGGAAGGCGGCGGACCTGCGCGGGCGGGTGCGGTGCAGCAGGCCGCGCGCCGGCGACGCGTTGTCCGGTAGAGCCACTGCATCTTGCAGCGGGGCGGCGATGGGCTGCATCAGCATGATCGCGCCCCTTGGGTCTCAGCAACGCGCGCTGCGACATGGCCTGCGATCGCTGCAGCGACATCGATCCCCGTGACTGCCTCGAAGGCGACAAAGCCTGGGGCTGTGTTCAGCTCGCATAGGGTAAAGCCCGAGCCCTCATGCAGGAGGTCGACACCCGCGATGCCGAGATCCGCCGTCCGCGCTGCCGCTTCAGCCAGCTGCGCGATCTCGGGGCAGAGCGGGATCGCCCGCCCGCGCCCACCGGCCGCGATGTTCGAGCGGAAGTCGTTGGGGCCGCTGGCTTCCCGCGCCATGGCGCCGATTGCTGTGCCGCCGATGACGATCACGCGGATGTCCCGCCCGCGGCTCTCGGCGACAAAGCGCTGGGCGATGAGTGGTCCCTGTCCGATCAAGTCCGAGACCGCTTGGGCCAGCGCCTCCGGACCGTCGACCAGGCGAACCGACCGACCCTTGGAGCCGCGTCCGGCTTTCACGACAAGCGGCCAGCCGAGCACCTTGCCGAGCGCCTGGGCATCGACGCCGGGGCCGATCTCGCGGAAGTCTGGCACCGGCAGGCCCGCCGCACGCAGCCACCGACCCGCCGAGAGCTTGTCCCCCACGAGCGCCAGAGCGCGTGCTGTCGGGAAAGCTGCCGTACCGGCCCCCTCGAGCATCGCGCCAAGCGCCCGGGCCTCAGCGCCCGTATTGGCGCCCGAGCGTCCGATCAGCGCAGCGGGCACTGCCACGGGGGTCTGCTTGATCCGCAGGTGCCCCGGCCCTCTGCTTTGACCGACGTGTTGGGGGCTCACAACCCGCGGCGTCATCCCATAGCGCAGGAGGGCATCTGCCAAGCGCGCGGTGTTCTCGTTCTTGAGCGCCTGCTGCGGGTTTTTGTGGCGCTGAAGGATCCAAACCTCCTGTCCTGTGCCCTCTCCTGGCGATCCATCGGCGGGAGCGGGGCGGGCGGCGTTTGGCTCACCGCGCCCCATACTGCGATCATAGAAGCTCATGCCGCGGCCGAGAGCGCGAAGCCCTGGTCCCTGAGGCTCAAGAGGCTCGCGGTTTCCGGCGTGCGCAGGGCATCGGCCGTCAGCACGGGCAGGTCGGTGGCGAACTCCGCCTCGCGCAGCGCAAGCGGCGAGGCCGTCATTTTCCCCGAGAGGGCCAGCACGCGATGGCCTGCCTCCCGCAGCCAATCCGCACCGGCCTCGGCGCCCATGGCATCGCTGGCGGCGAAGATGATCCCGGTGACCATCCGGCGCAGATCCGCCGAGCGCATCAACGCCGCTGTCTCCCGCTGATGCAGCCCATCCGCGATCTCGAGCAGGATGACGTCCGCCTCCGCCGCAACGGCCTCCGCGACCAAGCGCCGAGCGCCGCCAAGGATCGTGGCGACCGGTTCGCGATAGGTTGTCGCGAACCCGGCATCCGTGAAGTCCCGCACGAGATGGGCGCCGGCATCGTGAAACGACCAAAGATCACCCCCCGCGCCGGTGCCGGTGATCTTGAGGGCCGCGACTTTCTTGCCGGCGAGCGCAAAGCCCCGGACGAGCGAGGCAACCGTCGTCGTCTTGCCGGCGTTCATCGCCGTCCCGCAGATCGCGATCACCGGCACGCGCAGGATCTCGACCATCGGCTCATTGGCGACGCTGTAGTGGGAGAGCGCAATGCGCTCACCGGATCCCCGGCAAACGGCGCCGAGTACTGTGATCTCGGTCGGCGCTCTGGTCGCGCTATGGGCGGCGACGACGACGCCGCAGATCCCGCCAGCGGCGGCCAGATGGGCGGGACCGACACTCGTAACGGCCAAGGCTTCGAACTGATCGGGGGCATAGCGCGCGCCGGCCGCGATCAGGATCTCATCGCCCGGCATGAGCAGCGCTTTGCGCCCGTCCGGCCGCTCGATGCTCTTATGATGGCCCGGCTTGTCGACCCGAGCCATGAGAAGATCGCCCGGCGCAAGATCGGTCGCGGCCGTATCGAGCAGGCAGATGTCGTCGAACGCAACGCGGCGGGTCGCGAAGGACGGCTTGATGCGCGCTTTGCGATCGAGATCGATGGTCTGCATGGCTGTGGTCTCCGGGTTGTTTGCTGCGCGCCGCATGGTTGCGACACCCGGAAAACGCCAGCGGCGGCGGGTTATTCCACGGTCCCGGAGTTTTTTTGGGAAGGCGGGGTGGGGCGCCGCTCGTCCGGAGAGAAGTGCGCGTCTCGCGTCTGCCCCAACGTCTCTGCCCGAGCGGCCCTGTCGCTGGCGCCTCCGCCGCTACCAGCAGCGATCCCCGGGCGACTGCACGAGGCCATAGCCGAAGACCTCGTCACGCCCCGGCGCGCCCAGATCGCGTGCTCCCTCGAGCAGGAGCCGTTTTGCCGCCTCCGCATCTCCCTGGGTGATGGCTCTGGCGCGCAGGAGGGCTGCGGCGACGAAGGGCACAGCAAAGCTCGTGCCCGACCAGGCCCGCGTTGCTTCGCCACCCGCCGAGACGACCTCGACCCCGGGTGCGGCGAGATCGATGTAGTCGCCGCGGTTGCCCTGCCGATAGGGTCTCAATCGCCGGTCCACAGCGGCGACGGCGAGAACGCCCGGGTAGGCTGCGGGATAGACAGGATCGGACCGCGGCCCTGCGTTGCCGCCGGCGGCCACGATATTGATCCGGCCCTCCAGGGCGCGGATCACGTTGCCCAAGACACGATTGTCGCTGCCGGCGAGGCTGAGCGAGACCACCCGGGCGCGGTTGCTGAGCGCCCAGTCGAGCCCGCGGATCAGCGCGATCGTATCGGCCAGCGCTTTGCCGTCGACGACATAGACGGCTTCGGCCGCGAGCAGTTGTGCCCCCGGCGCGAGCGGAGGGGCATCGGGACCCAGATCACCCACCAAGATCGTCGCGATCGCGGTGCCGTGATCCGTGCTCCCTGGCGCGGCATTGGGGGGTATGAAGCTGCGCCGCTTGATGGGCGCGTTGCGCAGCGCGGGATGGCCGGTATCGATCGCCGTGTCGATCATCGCGATGGGCGCCCCGCGGTGACAGGAGGGTATGGGCGCGCGGCTCAGCCCCACGGCTGCTGCGGCCCAGCACTCCTCGCCCACACACCCCCCTGCGTTGGTGCTGTAGATGTTGTTCTCGTCAAAGAGGCCGGACGGCACGAGGTCGGTGGCGATCTGCACGGCCTCCGCGGCGTCGATGCCGAAAGGCAGCGCCAGTCGCAGGATCTCACCACCGAGCCCGGCCAGCGCGCTCTCGTCGATGACGCGGAAACCCGCGTTGTCCAGAGCCTCGAGCTGCGCTGCGCTGAAGGCAGGGATCGCCAGGCCTACGATCTCGTCATCGAGCGCATCGCGGCCGTTCCCGCCTTCATCGTCGTCGCCGAAGAGATCGGCGATGGCATCGATCAGACCGAAACTCTCTTCGTCGTCGTCATCGTCGTCATCGTCGTCATCCTGGTCATCATCGGCGTCGTCATCATCACTGTCATCCTCGCCGGCGTCGTCCCCGTCATCTGCGTCGTCCCCGTCATCTCCATCATCTCCATCATCCCCATCATCCCCGTCGCCATCTGCGCCTTCACCATCGCCATCGCCATCGCCGTCGCCATCGCCGCCGTCGCCATCGCCGCCATCGCTGCCGTCGCCATCGCTGCCGTCGCCATCGCCGCCATCACCGCCGTCGCCGTCGCCGCCGTCACCGCCATCACCGCC
>JBCCLX010000281.1:0-6278 GCA_039026635.1 Pseudomonadota bacterium | reverse complement strand
TGACCCGGATCATTCAGAATGTCGCCGAGGGGGTGATCGGCGAGTTCTGGGGCGAGTCGCGCTATGACCCGATGGACGAGGAGGATGCGCTTCTCTGCCGCGAGGCCGGCGTGCTGCGCTTTAAGGGGCAGGACTACCATGCGGATCGCAGTTCGATCTGGTCCTTCCCGACGCCCGGTCGTGTCGTGGTACGATATACCGATGGTCGGCCCTTTCATGACTTTCCGCTGACCGAGCCGATGGCCGAGCACGTCTGCGGCGAGGACAGCTACAAGGTCAGCTACGCTTTTGCAGAGCATTCCTGGCGCAGTGTCTGGGAAGTGGCGGGGCCGCGGAAGGACTATTCGATGATCACGGAGTATCGTCGAATCGAGGCCGGGCGCACGGCCTCCTGGCTGGGGCCGAAGCGTCGGCTGGCCCCCGTGGGCTGGGGCGGCGCCTGATCGATTTTTGGGTGGCCCTGCGTGCGAGGGCCCGCGTGGCGTTTCTTTAATCGGAAAGCTGCATTGGGGCAGACTGCTCGCGCTTATGCCTTTGCCTTGCCCCAATCCGTGGCCAAAGTCGCAGCTGTCTCAGTTTGAGGCGACGAATCGCCAGCGCGTATGCGGCTTAGAGGACGGGAGGCCGCTCGCATCCATGCGGGGGCGTGGAGGGTGTCTGTGGGCTGTCTGGCCAATTCAACAATGACCTCGAGGGGGTTGATGATGATTTACAAGGGACTGTTTCGTGCATCGGCGGTGGCGATGGTTGCGATGACCGGGCTCGCCGCAACGGCAGCATCGGCCATTGACCGCCCGGAGTTTGCAGGGCTGGTCGAAGCTGTTGCTCAGACTGAGCTGCAGGAGTGGATCACCGACCCGATCTTTCTCTATGCCATCCGTGAGCAGAACGAGAACAACGGTCGGCTCCGCCAGGCCAAAATCGACTTTCTCGATCAGGAATGGCGGGCGGAGAACGGCAAAGGGCCGATGATCTATGACCTTCTGGACCGGCAGGCCTCGATCATCCTGCGGGACCGGCGGGAGTTGTCCCAGGGGGTGATCACCGAGATCATCCTGATGGATCGCTATGGGCTCAACGTCGCCATTTCCGATCCGACGTCGGATTTCTGGCAGGGCGACGAGGCGAAGTACCAGGAGACCTATCTCCGGGGTGCTGGCGCGGTCCATGTGGGTGAGATCGAGTTCGACGACTCGACCCAGCTCTATCAGACCCAGGTGAGCATGACGGTGGTGGATCCCGAGAACGGCAATGTGCCGATCGGTGCCGTGACCTTCGGCATCAATCTCGAAGTGCTGCAGGCGCTCAGCAACTGATCCGGCTGTATGCAGGGGCGTGCTTTCGAGCTCGCCCGTGCTTGCCCGCCGAGGTTATGCGGTGGCGCGCGAGGCGAGGTCTTCGGCGACGAAGGCTTGGTCGAGAGCGTCTTCATAACCGGTGCGTCCAGCGTGATCGACGGTGAAGATCGCCATGGTCTCTCTCAAGGCGCCTGCCTGACCGGCCAGGCGCTGGGCACTGGAGCTCAGCTCGTTCGAGGCGCCGGAACCCTTCTGGAGCACGCTGTCTAGCTGCCGGATCGCCTGGTTGATCTGATCGGCGGCAATGCCCTGTTCTCGCGTCGATCCCGAGATCTCCTGCACCAGATCGGCGGTGCGCTGGATGTCGGGGATCAGCGCGGTCAGCATGTGGCCGGCTTCGCGGCTGAGGCCGAGCGTGCTCTCCGATAGTCTCGCGATTTCCACCGCCGCGGTTTGCGAGCGCTCCGCGAGCTTTCGGACTTCAGAGGCGACCACGGCGAAGCCGCGTCCATGTTCGCCTGCGCGCGCTGCTTCGACCGCCGCGTTCAGGGCCAGCAGATCGGTTTGACGCGCGATATCCTGGATGATGCCGATGCGTTGAACGATGGTCTCGGTCGCCTCGAGGGCATTCGCGACCCGCTCGCCGGACTGGCGTGCCTTATCGGCGGCGCGCATCGCCATCTGCTCGGTCTCGCCGGCATTGTCGGCCGTCTGGCGGAAGTTCGCCGTCATCTCTTCCACGGAGGCCGAGGCCTGCTGTGTCGAGGCGGCCTGATCGGAGGCGGCCGAGGAGATCTGATCGGCGGTCTGAGAGAGGTGATCGGAGGATGACGAGAGGGTCAGTACGCTGTCGTTGACGCTGCCGATCACGCCGCTCAGACGCTCCCGCATCTCATTCAGCGCATGGCCTAGGGTGTCCGCCTCGCTCGCGACCTCGATCCGTTGGGTCAAATCGCCCCCTGCGATTCGCTGCGCGAGCGCTTCCTTGGTCCGTAACGCAGCGGTCATCTCATCCATCGCATGGATCAGGTCCGCAATCTCGTCGTTGCCCTTCACCGTTGCGCGCGCCGTAAGGTCGCCGAGTGCGACGCTACGCGCCAAGGTCACGGCACGACCGATGCCCTTGGAGACGCTGACGGCGAGCACGGTCCCGGCCGCGAGCGAGATCGCAATGCCGACCACGCTGATCAACACGAGGAGCGTGGAAGCGGCCTGGTAGTCCGCCCCCGCATCCGCTCGGCCCTGGGCCATATCGTCTAGGTTGAGGGTGATCAGCTGTTGGATGGTTGCAACTGCCGCGTCGCTCTCGATGGTCCCGTTCTCGGAGGACAGGTCGTAGGCTGCCTGGTTGCCGTTCTCGAAGCTGGTCTCCACGACGCTCCGCGCCTCGGCGACATAGAGGGCCCAGAGCGGGCGCAAACCCTCGATATCCGCTGCCTCGACGCCGCGGCGATTGGCCAAGCTGTTGAGACCCATCTCCACTTCGGTGATCTGGTCCTCCATGCTCTCGCGATAGGCTTCCATCCCGTCAGTCGCGCGCTCGAGGACCGTGTCCTTTTCCGCGCGCTGGACGGCGAGGACGCCCTGCTTGAGACGTGCGATCGCGAGAAGCACCCCGTCGTCTAGGAAGTAAGACCCGCGCATGCGGTTCAGCGCTTCGACCAGGGCATCGAAGGCCTCCCTGGCGCTGCCTTGAGACTGTGCGCGGGCGCGGGCATTGCTGTTGAGCCGGGCCAGGCGCCGGATCTGATCGCTCGTCGTCACATACTGCTGCCATTCGGCGGCAAAGCGATCCAGCAGGGCGGCGGCCTGCGGATAGAGCATCGGGCGAAGCTCTCGCACCGCGGCGTCGAGACTGGCGCGTTCGTCATCGATCACGGCGGCATAGCGATCCATCGCCGCTGTGCTGTCGGCCAAGATGATGTTGCGTTCGGCCCGGCTGACGAGGAGCGCGCTCTCCTGGATCTCGGCGCCGAGCTTCACCTTGACGGCAGAACTGTCGACCAGCGTGACCAGCCGCGCCTTCATGTCCTGAAGGCTCGTCAGCCCCAGGATGGCGACGGAGCCACAGGCCACCGTCGCAATGGCAAGCATGCCGAAGAGCTTGGCCTTGATCGACAGGCGCATCGGCCCCTCCACCACGTGATCTATCAGGTCAGACCCGTGGGAGGTACGCGGTCGGGATTAAGGCTAGGTTCCCCAGTTCGCGCAGCAGCGCTTCAGCGGGACGCGGTCGGTTGGCGAGAGCCCTTATTCGACAATGGGATCGCGCGGCTCGGCGCCGCGGGCGCTCCGCCATTCCCGGAAGGCCTCAAGCCCGTCGAAGCGCCGCCATGTCGCCCCGTCGCAAAGCTCGAAGGGGCGATAGGCAACTTTGTAGTGCATCTTGGGCGAGCCAGCGACCCAGTAGCCGAGATAGACGTAGGGCAGGCCCATTTCGCTCGCAATGCGCATGTGGTCCATGATCATGAAGGCGCCGAGAGAGCGCGCCTGCTCGGTCGGCTCGAAGAAGGAGTAGACCATGCTCAGCCCATCGCCGAGGATGTCGGACAGGCAGGCAGCGATCAGTGTATGTGAGCCGCCATCCTCCGCATCATCCTCAGGCTGGCGCGGACGAAGGTACTCGATGACGGCAGAGTTCACCGGCGTTTCATCGACCATTGCCGCATAGTCGAAGGCATCCATATCCGCCATGCCGCCATCGGCGTGGCGCTGGTCCAGATATCGGCGGAAGAGGCCGAACTGCGACTCAGTCGCCCAGGCCTCGCAGGAGCGCACGGTCAGGTCGCTGTTGCGCTTGATGATGCGCCGCTGGGTGCGTGTCGGCGAGAAGTCGGCCACGGGGATCCGGATCGACATGCAAGCGCTGCAGCCGACACAGGCCGGGCGGTAGATCACCGATTGGGAGCGTCGGAAGCCTTTGAGCGAGAGCGCGTTATTGACGGAGACCGCGTTCTGTCCCTGCAGCGTCGTGAAGACCTTCCGCTCCTCTCGGCCGTCCAGATAGGCGCAGGGCTGAGGCGCGGTCAGGTAAAACTGTGCCTTGAGCGCGCTTTCGTGATGCGACATGGCGAGGTCCAGAGCGGCAGCGGTCAAATCGTCGTCGTTGTGAAACACGATAACAGGGAAATGACCGCTGCCAACGATGTTCTACACCGGGATGCGCTCCCAGGGGTCTTTCTCGCGGCGCCATTGCCTCACTTTGGCACCTACTCTGGGCGATTAATCATGACTGTGCCGCAGAGCGCGTCATGCAGCATTTGACCGCGCGGGTTCATCAGGGCCCAGGCAAGGCTCGCCAGCAGAACGGGGGTGAGGTAGGTCGCCGCCGTGAAGGCCGCGCTGTGCATGACGGCTGTGGGCGTGTTGATCCGCTCCCCGGTGACGTCGCGCAGCTCGATCCCCATCAGCATCATGCCGAGGGTGGCCGAGCGTTCGCTCAGCATCGTCGCGCGATAGAGGATGCCGGTGAGGGCGAAGGCCGGAATGATGAAAGCGAGGCCGAGCCCGAGGGTCAGAAAGCCGATCACAAGCCCGATCATGGCGACGCCGCCGAGCAGGATCAGGATGATCATGAGATCCACGGCGAAGGCCGCGACGCGCCGGCCGCGGACGCCGTCATAGAACTGCGCATCGGTGATGGGATCGGGGAAGGGCATCGTCGTCTCATCTGGTCAGCTGCGCCCCGCACCTAAGGCGCGCGGCGGGCCCATCCAACCCTGGCAGCGCTCCCGACCCTGTCCCCAGCTCTTCTCAGGGATGCGTGCGCGTCAGGCCGCGCTTTCGGCTTCGATCCGGCGCGCAGCGCCCAGCAGCTGGGGCAGGGCGGCGTGATGGGCCATATGGCCGACACCGTCGAGCAGCGTCAGGCGCGAGCGCTTCAGGCTCGCATGCAGCGGGATGCCCTGGGACGAGGGTTCGATGAAGTCCGCTTGGCCGTGAACGATCTCCACCGGCAGATCGAGACCGGCGTAGCTCGGGGCCATCTCGAAGAGAACACCGTTCAGCGTTTCGAAATCGGCGCCGTTGGCTGCGAGCGTGTTTTCGCGCAGCGCCAGCGGCGCGCCGACATAGGCCTCATATCCCTCGGGCACCGATTGCGGACGGAAGACGCGGGCGAGGAAGGCTTCGACCCCGCCATCGTCGGCGATGGATTTGATATATTGCGTGTAGGCCCAGGTGATCACGCTGGTCAGCCCCACGGCCGAGAAGAACCGGCCGGCGCCGCGATAGGGCATAGTGACACCGGAGACGGGGATGATCCCGGCGACGCTGCTCGGCGCCTGCACCGCCCAGGCCATCGCGACGGCTGCGCCATAGCTGTGGCCGAGGATGATGGCACGGTCGACACCGATCTTCTCCATGGCGGCGCGCAGGATGCTGGCTTGCACGCGCGGGTCCTTCGCCGCGTCCTGGCGCCGCGTGGTGTAGCCAAATCCCGGCCGGTCGACGGCGATCACCGGATGCGCCCGTGCCATGGCCGGCGCGATGGAGAAGGTGAAATCGCGCAGGTTGCCCGAGGCCCCATGGATCAGCACCACGGGCACACGGTCGCCACAGACCCCTTCGGGACAGCGGCGCCAGAAATGGACGCGCTCGCCCGCGGCCTCGACGAACTCGCCGATGGGCGGGAAGGCCGCCTCGGCCTGATCCGTCGGGAAGGGCCCGGCACAGGCTGCAAGGCTGCTCGCACCCGCGCCCGCCAGAAGATGTCGCCGCGTGATCCGCGTCATGGCCGGTCCTGTTGCAATGCCGTTGCCGGCTGAGGCCCTACAAGTGGGGACGTTGACGCGCACGGCAAGGCCTCGCTCACCCTCCTGCGGCCGCCGAGGTCCGCCCGATCTTCTCGAGCACGAAAGGCGTCGTCTGATAGACCTCATTGACCCAGTTGCCGAAGAGCAGATGGGCATGGCTGCGCCACCGGTTCTCCGGCGGGCGGGTCGGATCGTCATCGGGAAAATAGTCCTTGGGCATCGTGAT
>JBCCLX010000280.1:0-6278 GCA_039026635.1 Pseudomonadota bacterium | reverse complement strand
TGGCAGGCGCAGGACGGCAAGGGCCAGCTGTCAGCCCTTGGCCTCGCGCTTGAAAGGGTTCGCCTCCGGGATCTCGAAATCGAGCTTGAGCGCCCCCTTCTCATGGGCATCGGCCAGATAGCGAAACCCGCCAACCGTCATCTTCATCAGATGCTCGCCCGCCTTGAAGGGTGGGTACTTCTTCAGCGTCTCGGGGGTGCGGAACTTTTCCAGCGGCTGAACGATGGCGTGATAATCAAGCCCGAAGAAGAGCGGGAACGAGTAGCGCTCGCGCCCGGTATTGATCACGCGGTGCTGGGTCGATTTGAACTGCCCGCCCGACCAGGCCTCGAAGATATCGCCGATGTTGACGATGAAACTGCCGGGGATCGGCGGCGCCTCGATCCAGATATCCTCGGCGTTCATCACCTGCAGGCCCGGCCCGCCCTGAAGCAGGATGGTGAAGCATTCGAAATCGGAATGTGCATCGATGCCGACCATATCCGCGGTCTGCGGCAGGTCGTTGGGCACATAGCGCAGCATGCGCAGCTGCGAGGTGGGACAGGTGAGCTGCTCGAAGAGCGTCTCCACCGGCACGTCCAGCTCCAGCGCCAAGGCCTTCATCATCCGACGACCGAGCGCGAAGACCGCGTCGTAATAGGCGCTCACCGTCTCGCGCCAGCCCGGCAGATCCGGCCAGATATTCGGGCCCGTCATACGCCAGCCGGCGAGAGCATCCGGGTGATCGGCCGGCGCTTCATAGGACATGTCCCAGGCATCGTTCATGTTGATGCGCTTAGGGAAATCGCGCCCGTTCTCTTCGAAGGGCACGAAGCCGCGATGATTGTCGGTGAAGCCGCACCAGTACTTCATCTTCTCCGGGCGTGAGAGGCTGTGAAACTCTTTCGAGGCGGCGAAGACGCCGTCGATCAAGGCCTGCGGAACGCCATGGCCGGTGACGTAGAAGAAGCCCGAGGTGCGCGCGGCCTGGCCCAAGGCGGCGGCCGTTGCCGCAATAGCTACCTCGTCCTCGCCCAGTAGCGCCGAGAGATCGATCACCGGCAGCGTCGCCTCATCCACCGTCCGCGCCGTCAGCGCCTCTGCCCCCGCCATCTCATCCTCCTGAACCCACACCGCGCTCTGCGCGCGTCTTGCGCAAAATTCGACCCCTGCGCGCAGAACGCAAGCCGAAAACTTGGGCACCGCGCCACCAATGCCGCCTCAAAGGGCGGCAGTTGGTCTGGCACACAGCTTGCTTAACGCTTGCTTGACGAGACCGGCCGCGCTGCCGGTGAGATCAGGGAGAGATCCGATGAGCTACAAGACCCCGACGCGCCGCCGCATTCTTGCTGGCGCCACCGGCCTCGCGGCCGTCTCCGCGCTCGGCGCCCCGGCGATCGCTCAGGCCCGCTCGATCAAAGTCGGTTCCTATGGCGGCTATTTCGAGGACAGCTTCAAGAAGCATGTCTACCCGGCCTTCACCGAGGCGACGGGCATTGCGGTCGAGAGCATCACCCAGCCGAACTCCGCCGACTGGCTCCTGACCATGCAGCAGGCCGCCCAGGCCGGCACGGTGCCAGCGGATATCTCGCTCTATGGCCGCGACACCATGATCAAGGCCTCGCGCATCGGCGGGCTCCTAAAGGCGCTCGACGCTTCCAAGATCGCGACGTTGAACGGCCTTGACGACACCTTCGTCTACGAGGCGGACGGTGGCGTCCGCGGCGTGGGCGCGATGTCCTGGTTCGTCTCGATGGTGGTCAACACCAATGAGGTCGAGGCCCCGACGAGCTGGAAGGCCTTCTGGGATAGCTCCCTGTTCGAGGCCTCGCTCGGCATCTCCAAGGAGTTCAACTCGAACTTCCTCGATGTCGTGGCCGCCACGTACTTCGAAGGCCCCTCGGTCCTCTCGAGCGAGGACGGCATCCGTGCGGTGATCGAAAAGACGGCCGAGCTCAAGCCCAACGTCGCGCTCTGGTGGCCGGCGGAGAGCCAGATGGAGCAGGCGCTGAAGAACGAGGACATCATCGGGGGCATGTACTACCACGACGTCGCAGGCCTGATGGCCGCCGACGGGTTCCCGATCGCCTCGCTCTTCCCCGAAGAAGGCAACCCGCAGAACTACGGGTCCTGGTGCCTTTCGGAAGGCTCCGAGAAGCAGGCCGAGGCCGAAGAGTTCATCGCCTTCTCCTGTGAAGCCAGCACCCAGGCGCTGATGTCGCGCATGATCGGCACGGCGCCCCTGATGGCGAAAGAGAAGACGGATCTGACGGATGAAGAGTTCGCCGCCGTCTCGGGTACACCCTCGATCATCCCGAACTTCGAAGCCTATCTCGATCATGAGACCTTCATGAAAGAGACCTGGGAAAACATGCTGGCCACGAGCTGAGCATGACGCCCGCGCTGGTGGCAGGCCCTGAGCGAGGAGGTCCCGGGTCAAGCCCGGGACAGTCGATGCCTCGTGCCGCGGTCTGCTGTGACGTTCGCGTCTCCCGCGAGGCTGGCCTGGGGCGCGAAGGCTGCCGCCAAGGTCCCGGGCTTGACCCGGGACCTCGCTGATAATCCAGGGCGCGAGCGGAGATCGATATGGCAGGAGTGACCCTCGAAGGCATCGTCAAGCGCTATGGCAGTGCCACCGCGGTGGAGCATGTTGACCTTGCGTTCAGGGACGGTGAGCTGACGGCGCTTCTGGGCCCCTCCGGCTGCGGCAAGACCACGCTTCTCCGCATGATCGCGGGGCTCGAGACGCCCACGGCGGGGCGGATCCTGCTCGGCGATGAGGATATTACCGAACGCCCGGCGCATCAGCGCCGCTTCGGCATGGTCTTCCAGTCCTTCGCGCTCTTCCCCCATCTCTCGGTAGCCGAGAATATCGCCTATGCGCTCGCCATCGAGGGGGTAGCGAAGAAGGAGCGGCGGGATCGGGCGGAAGCACTGCTCGACCTGGTGCAGTTGCCTGGGCTCGGCAACCGGCGGATCGGCGCGCTCTCGGGCGGGCAACGCCAGCGTGTGGCCATCGCGCGGGCCTTGGCGCAGGAGCCGGCGGTCTTCCTGTTGGACGAGCCCATGTCCGCGCTCGATGCCAAGCTGCGCGAGGAGATGCAGGTCGAGCTGCGCATGCTGCAGCAGCGGCTGAAGATCACGACCATCGTCGTGACCCATGACCAGCGTGAGGCCATGACCATGGCCGACACCATCGTGGTGATGTCCAAGGGCCGTGCCGAGCAAGTGGGCCCGCCCTTCGAGATCTATCACCAGCCGGCCAGCGCCTTTGTCGCGGGCTTTATCGGGCAGGCGACCTTCATGCCCGCCCGCGTCACCGGCGAGAGCCTCGAACTGCTGCCTGCCCCGGGCAGTGCTGGCACGGCGGTCGCGCTCTCGCCCGCAGGTGCGCCGGCCTTCCGCACAGGGGCTGCGATCACGCTCGCAATCCGGCCCGAGACCGTGCGCATCGGCCCGGCCGACACGCCCAATGCGGCGCCCGCCCGCATCGCCTTCGTGCGCGATGTCGGCCCGCGCCGCGAGATCCATCTCGACTGCCTCGGCCATCGGCTGCTGGCGGAGCTGGCCCCCGGTGACGACCGACCGTTCGCCACCGGTGACGATGTCCATGCCATCCTGCCGGGCGAGGCGCTGCGCCTTTTCCCCGCCGACGATACCGCGGCCGCCGCATGACCGCCAGCGCCGCCGATACGCTCGCCGATGTGAGCGGCTCGGCCCCGGCCGAGAGCGGCGTGCCAAGCAAAGAGCGCGTCTGGCGCGGGGTGCGCATCGCCTTCGTCGTCGCCGTCCTCACGCTGGTCCTCGGGCCCTTTGCCCTCGTTCTCGCCATCAGTTTTGGGGAGAACATCCAAGGCGCCGACTGGCGCTGGGCCGCCTCGATCTCTGCCTATGAGCTCTTCTTCGTCGGCATCAACTTCCCCGAAGAGATCTCGCTTATCTATCTGCAGAAACTCTTCTACTCGCTCTACTACGCCGTCGTCGCCAGCATCGTCGCCGTCGCACTGGCCTTCCCCTTCACCTATCTGATGACGCGGCAATCGCGGCGGGCGCAGACGCTCTGGCTCGTCTTCCTGCTCTCGATGCTCTCGCTCTCGGAGGTCTTCATCGTGATGGGCTGGGACATTTTGCTCTCCAACCGTTCCGGCCTGCCCATGGTCTTCCGCGAGACGGGGCTGACGGATCTCCTGAAAGATATCGGCTGGTTTCAGACGCTGCGCGATTGGGGGCTGGCGACACCGCGCAACGTGCGCTTCAAACCCTCGGGCTTCGCGACGATCCTGGCGCTCACCCATCTCGTCTGGCCCTTTGCGGTGATCCTCCTCTACCCGGCCCTTTCCCGCGTCGATAACGCCATGCTGGAAGCGGCGCGGACCATGGGGGCGAGGCCGCTGACGGTCGTGCGCACGGTGGTGATCCCCAGTGTGCGGCTGGCGCTGATCGGCGCGGTGCTCCTGCTCTTCGTCTATCTCCTCGGTGCCTATGTGACCGTCACGGTCTTCGCCGCACCGCCGGAGCAGACGCTCACGGTCTCGATCTACCAGGCGGTGCGCGGTGCGACGCTCAATGCCCCCTTCGGCGCGGCCCAGGCCGTGGTGCTGCTGATCACCGCGGGGGCCTTCCTCGCCACGGCACAATGGCTCGCCGCTCTCTCGGAACGACGTCACAACCCGGGCGCCGAGCCCCCCGCACCAGGACCCGCCACATGACCGGCATGGTGAACCGCAGCCCCGAGGCACCACCGCCTAAGAGCGGTCCCGACTGGGGGCGCACCGCGGGCCGCTTCTACCTCGGATTCTGCGCCGTCTTCTTGGCCGCGCCTGTGATCGTCGTCTCGGCCGCGGCGCTCAACGGCGGGCGCAGCATGGCCTTTCCGCCCGAAGACCCGACGCTCTCGCGCTTCGTCGAGTTCTTCGTGGGCGATCCGGTCTGGACCGATGCGCTGCGCACCTCGATCCTGCTCGCCTTCGCCTCCGCCGCGATCGGCACGGCCATCGCCTGGCCGGTGGCCTATGCGGTTTGGCGCCGGGGCGGCTGGGCCGCGACACTGCTCGCCTCGCTCGTCGGGCTCCCCTTCGTGCTGCCGCCCATCGTCTTCGGCGTCGGGCTGGGGTTCTTCTGGGCCTTCACGGCGGGGCTCGGAGATCTCTGGGCGGGGATCCTCTCTCACGCGATCCTGCATGCCGCAATCCCGCTTGCCACCGTCTCCATCGGGCTCGCCGCCATCGACCGCGCGCATCTGGACGCGGCCGCAACCATGGGGGCTACCGAGGCCGTCACACTGCGCACCATCGTGATCCCTCAGACATTCCCCTACACGGTCTCCGGCTTCCTTTTCGCGCTGATCCTCAGCTTCAACGAGTTCATCGTGGTCTATTTCGTGGCGGCCTCAAGCTATGCGACGGTCACCCTCCAGATCTTCAACTCGCTCCGGAACGGCTTCACGCCCACCATGGCGGTCGCGGCCATCACCTTCATCGGCGCGAGCCTCCTGATCTTCGCCGCCATCGGCCGCTGGGGGGATCTGCCGGGCCTGATGGGCGCCGACACGAGCCGCAGCGACTGACCGCCCGCGCCTCCAGGCGGTCCCGGGTCGAGCCCGGGACAGATCGCGCCTGAGACAACCTCCAGGGAGAACCGCATGCCCCAGAACCCGATCATTGTCGGTCGCACGGCCCTCTTGGTGATCGACATCCAGAAGGGCGCCTTCATGGGCGGCGAACAGGGCATCCCGCATATGCCGGGCTATGTGGAGAACATGCGCAACGCCCGCCGCGTGATCGACGCCGCGCGGGCGGCGGGCCACCCGATCATCTTCTTCCAAGAAGCCCACCGTCCCGATCATATCGACTTTGGCCGCGAGCTGGACGGCACCGAAGATGTGCATTGCGTCGAAGGTGAGCCGGGCACGGAGCTCGCGGTCGAGGAGATCGATTTCCGGCCGAGCGACTATTTCATTCGCAAGCGCCGCTACTCCTGCTTTTTCGGCACCGATCTGGAGATCCTGCTGAAGGGGCTGAAAGCCGAAACCGTGGTGCTGATAGGCGGGCTCACGGATGTCTGTGTGCACTACACCTTCGTTGACGCCCATCAGCATGACTACCATGCCCGCGTGATCGCCGATGCGGTCGGCGGCTCCTCCTTGGCGGCCCATGACGCCTCCCTCGCAGCGATGGAATACCTGCAAACCGGCGCCATGCGCAGCAGCGCCGAGATCGTCGCCGCCCTCTCGTCCCAACCCGCCGCCGCCTGATCACCATCAACCGCTTCCCCGGCGCGCACACCGGCGCGCTCGCCCC
>JBCCLX010000279.1:0-6285 GCA_039026635.1 Pseudomonadota bacterium | reverse complement strand
GGCCGACCAGATCTTCTACGGCCATGTGGCGCGCCGGCCGAAGCTCTGTTTCATGTTCGCCGGCCAGGGTAGCCAGTGGTGGGGCATGGCGCGCGATCTCCTGCGTGAAGACCCGGACTTCCAGGCCGCCGTCAATGCCTATGACGCGGACTTCCGGATCGCGGCCGGCTGGTCGATCAAGGAGGAGCTGCTGCGCGACGAGGCGGAGACGCGTATCGATGATACGACCGTCACACAGCCCGCGCTCTTTGCCATTCAGGCCGGTCTCGCCGCCGTCTGGGCCAAGCGCGGCGTGCTGCCGGATATGGTGGTCGGCCACTCCATCGGGGAAGCCGCGGCGGCCTATGTGGCGGGTGGTCTGACGCAGCGCGGCGCGGCCCAGTTCCTCAGCAAGCGCGGCGCCATCCGTGATCGGCTCGACGATAAAGGTGCCATGGCCGCCGTTGGCATGCCGGCGGCGGATGTGGCGGCGACCCTGCCTGAGCATGGTCTCGTCGAGATTGCGGCGATCAACGGCCCTGGCCTTGTCACCGTCAGCGGCGATTACGACAAGATCCACGAGTATGTGGAGGAGTTCAGCCTCGCCCATCCCAACACCTTCATCCGCATCCTGAAGGTCGACACGGCCTGGCACTCCTATCAGCTGGATGCCGGCGAGGCCTGGTTCCGCGATGAGGTGACGAGCCTCGACTGGTCGGCCATGCGCCTGCCCTTCATCTCGACCGTGACGGGCAAGACCGAGACGCGCTTCGATGTCGATTATGCCTGGTCCAACCTGCGCCAACCCGTGCGCTTCCAGGCCGGTGTTGAGACCGCGCTCAACATGGGCGCGAGCGTCTTCCTCGAGCTTGGCCCGCACACCACCCTCTCGGGCCCGGCCAGCAGCACGGCGGCCGAGATGGGGCGCCAAGCGACGATCCTGAACTCGCTGAACCGCAAGCGGAACGACTTCGATGCGATCACCGACGCCAGCGCTCAGCTCTATGTCGCCGGCATCGACCTCGATTGGGAAGCGCTGAACGGCGCACCGGCCGAGCATATCGATCTGCCGCGCTATCCCTGGGACAACGAGCCGCTGTGGGTCGAGCCCGATGAATGGCGCGCCGATGTTCAGATGTCGAACCGGCACCCCTTCCTCGGCATGAACGTCGAAGGCGCCGGACGGTCTTGGATGACGGAGGTCAATCTCCGCGCGTTCCCCTATCTCGCAGATCACCGTCTGCAGTCGGAATGCGTCTTCCCCGGCGCGGCCTACATGGAGATCATGCTCTCGGCGACGCGTCGGCACCTCGGTGAGGGCGTGATCGAGATCACCGAGATGAAGATCCACGAAGCGCTCTTCATTCCGCTGGACGGGGATGTGCGGATCTGGACGATGTACAACCCGATGCGCGGGCTGATCCAGATCTACTCCAACCAGCGCGGCGGGAACGAGGACTGGGTCCTACGGGCGGAAGGCTTCGTGCGGATCAACAGCGTGGAACCGGCGCCGGTCCCGACCGTCAAGGAGCTCACCGAGGGGCTCAACTCCTACACGACGGAGAAGCTCTACTCCGCAACGGTCGATGACGGGGTGATCAATTACGGCAACTCTTTCAGGACGGTCGAGAAGTTCTGGGCTTCGGGCAACCGCAGCGCCGCGCTGATCCGCCTGGCCCCCGACGCAGAGCCGGGTTTCGAGGACTATCTGGCGCATCCGACAACCTTGGATGGCTGCCTGCAGGTCTCGGACCCACGGATCCAAGAGGCCGCCTACATCATCGATGAGAACGAATTCGAGAAGGGTGAGGTGACCGAGACCTATATGCCGATCGGGGCCCGCCGCGTGCGGCTCTTCGCGCCGGTGCCGCGGGAATGCTACGCGATCTGCACCTATCTGGAGTGGCCCGACGCCCATACTGCGCTGAACGACTGCACGGTGGTGGACGCCGAGGGCAATGTGGTGCTCGAGATGACCGGGCTGATGGCCCGTCAGCTGGAGAGTACGGCCGCGCGGCAGCATCCGGAAGGGTTCGCACCGCATTTCGCCGTCGAGACCTTCGATCGCTATCGCCCCGCCCAGGAGGCGGAGGCCCCAAAGCCGGATCAGCGCTGGCTGGTCATCGGCAAAGAGGGGGCGGCGGCCAATGCCGTGGCCGACGGACTTGCCGCGCGGGGGGCCGCCGTCGTGCGCCAGCCGCTCGAGCCCATGACCCATGAGGATATGACGGGCACCTTCGCGGATCTGCTTGAGGCGCTGATCTTGGGCGAGGGGCTCGACGGCATCGCCTATGCCGGCGCGCTCGATGCCCCCGAGATCGATGAGGACACAGACGCCGCGACCGTCGAGGCCTTCGTCACCGAGCAGTGCAGCGCGCTCATCTCGCTCGGCGCTGCCTTCGACGAGGTCCGGGACCAGACGGTGTTGCCACGCCTGGCGCTTCTCACCAAAGCCGGGCGCCCCGCGCCTGAGGATGCTGGGATGACGGTCAACGGTGCGCTCCAGGCGCCGCTGACCGGGCTCTTCCGCACGCTCACGAACGAGACGCCGGAAATCGACGCCTATCAATACGACGTCGATGCCGCGACCCTGGCTGCGCCCGACCGCCTGATCGATCTTCTCCTCACCCCGGGCGAGGAGTTTGAAGTGGTGCTGCGGGAGACGGGCGATCTTGTCCCCCGGCTCAAGCGCGTCTGGGAGGAAGAGCTGCCCGCGATGGCCAAGAAGGTCCCCGCGGAGGATGCGGAGGTGAACTTCGAAGTCACCATGGAGACGCCGGGGGTCATCGACAATCTGGAGATGGTCGAGATCCCGCTGGCGCCGCTCGGGCCGGATGAGGTGCGGGTCAAGGTCGCCGCCGTCGGCCTCAATTTCCGCGACATCATGGCCGTCACGGCGCTTCTGCCGCGGGAGGCGGAGACCGAGCCCGCCTGGCGCAACCTCGGCCTCGAGTTCAGCGGCGAGGTTGTGGCGGTCGGCGAGAACTGCAGCCAACTGAAGCCGGGCGACCGGGTCATGGGCCTCGCAAAACGCTGCCTCCAGCGCTTCTTGGCGGTCCCCGAAGCCGCCGTCGTCGTCGTGCCCGAGCACATCTCGATGGAGGAGGCTGCGACGATCCCCAGCGCCTTCGCGACCGCCTATTATGCGCTCGTTGAGATCGGCCGACTGAAGGCCAGCGACAAAGCGCTGATCCATGTGGCGACCGGCGGTGTCGGCCAGGCCGCGCTGCAGATCGCCCAAGGCATCGGTGCCGAGATCTTCGCCACCGCCGGCAGCCCGGAGAAGCGCGCCCTCTTGCGGGAGAAGGGGGTCGAGCATGTGATGAACTCACGCGACCTGGCCTTTGCCGATGAGGTCATGCGGGTCACCGAAGGGCGCGGCGTGGACGTCGTCCTCAACTCCCTGCCGGGCGCCTACATCGAGAAGGGCATCGACATACTGGCGCCCTACGGCCGCTTCCTCGAGATCGGCAAACGCGATGTCTATGAGGACAGCGCCATCGGACTGAAGGCGCTGCGCAAGAACATCTCCCTCTCGGTGCTCGATCTCGCGGCGATGGGGGCGGAGCGGCCAGATCTTCTCAGCGGGCTGTTCACGGATCTGGTCACCCAGTTCCGGGCCAAGGAGCTGTCTCCTCTGCCCTTCACCGCCTTCCCCGTCTCGGAGACGGCGGGCGCGTTCCGCTACATGTCCCAGGCCAAGCATATCGGTAAGGTCGTCGTCACCTTCGACGAGGCTGTGGTTGCGGTGAAGGCGGACCGCGCGCGGGCGGTCACCATGGCCGCGGACGGCACCTATCTGATCACCGGTGGCAACGGCGGTTTCGGCCTTTCGGTGGCGGATTGGATGAGCCAGGTCGGCGCGGGCCGTCTCTGCCTCGCCTCCCGCTCGGGCAAGGTGGGAGAGGAGGACGAGGCTCGGGTCGAAGCGATCCGTGCGCGCGGCACCGAGGTCGACCTCATCTCCCTCGACGTCGCCGACACCTCGGCTGTGGAGGCCCTGATCCAGACATTGGCGACGGACGGGACGCGGCCACTCAAAGGCGTGCTCCATGCCGCCGCGCTGATCAAGGACGGCTTCATCATGCAGCTCACCGCGGAGATGATCGCGGATGTGCTGCGCCCGAAGGTTGTGGGCATGTGGAACTTGCATCAGGCGCTGCGGCGGCAGGGCTCGGACGCTTTCTTGGTGAGCTTCTCCTCGGTCGCGGCGCTAATCGGCTCCGCGGGTCAGGCAAACTATGTCGCGGCCAACGCGTTCCTAGACGCCATGTCGGTGGTGCGCGCGCAGGCGGGCGATCCGGCGGGCTCGGTACAATGGGGCGCGATCGCGGCCAAGGGCATGGTGGCGCGGAACGAGGCGCTGCAGAACTACCTGGAGAGCATCGGCCTCAAGGGGCTTGAGGAGGAGGAGACGCCGGCGGCGATCGAAGCGCTCTTCCGCACAAGCGCGCCCACGATCTTCTATGCCAATGCAGACTGGCAGCAGATGGCCCGGGCCAACCCGAAGTTGGGGGCCACGCCGCGCGTCTCGGGCATGCTCGCCAAGGCCGGGACCGAGACGTCGGATGTCCGCGCACGGCTGATGACGCTGGAAGGCGACGATCTGATCAACGAACTCGTCGACTTCGTCAGGGGCGAGCTCAACGGCGTGCTGAATGTCGATATCGCGCAGATCGATGCGGAACGACCGATTGCCGAGCTTGGGCTCGACTCGCTCTCTTCCTTCGAGCTGAAGATGCGCATGGAGACGGCCCTCGGCCTGAGCCTGCAGGTCGCGAAATTCCTGCAGGCGCCCACGACGATCGGCCTCGCCCGCCTTGCCGCCGAAGAGTTGGAGGCCGCGAAGGCGGAGGCATCCAGCGAAACGGGTAAGGGCGATGCCGCGGGCGCTGAACGGCAGACGGCGTCGGAGACGGGGCCGGTCCTCAGCCTCTCGGATCGGGGCGCCGGGCTCCTGCGGGAGACCGTCGCCCAGCATTCCTCGGCGAGCACAATCTCGGCCTTCGAATGCCGCCGCCAATTCTGGTGTTCGACCGAGCATTCGCTCGCGGCACTCAAGAAGGCGGCCGGTCGCGTCACACGGCGCCACCCGCTGCTCGCCGCCCAGCCGAGCGGTTTCGACGCTGGAGCGGCGCTGTCCTTCGATGGCCCGGGGCTGGCAGTGGTGACGGCGGCGCAGATCGACGAGACGACTGCGACAGCACTCGATGTCGCCGGCGGGGAGCTTGCGCGGCTGACCGTGGCACCGTCGCCTGACGGCGGATCGGACTGGCTGCTCCAGGTCCATCGCGCGATCGGGGATGAGACCTCCGCCACGCTGATCGCCTCGGATCTCGCTCATCTCCTGGCGGAGGCGCCGCTGCCGCGGGCCGTGCCGAAGCGCAAGCTCTTCGACCTGCTGACAAGCTGCGTCTACGATCCCGAGGCCCTGAGTTGCGAGAACGATCGTGCTTTCTGGTACTACTCGATGGGCCAGACGGCGCGCACCGTCGAGATCACCGACCGGGGCAAGGCGCTGCCCACAACGCTCGGGCGCGATCACGGGGCGGCGGAGGAGTATAGCGCCACGCTTGCCACCCATCTCACCGAGCCTCAGGCGGCGGCCGCCTTCGGCGAGGCCCTGCGGGCGGCCACTAGCCACGAAGATGCGATCCTGCTCAGCCGGCGGGTATCGCTCCGCCACCGGCTGCCCCAGGGCCCGGCCCTCGGCCCGTTCGAGACAGATCAGCCGCTGCTCGTCGAAGGCGCGATGGAGGGCGGGTCGGACCATGGCTGGCTCGAGCGCACGCTTGGCGCCGCCACAGATCATGACCGCTTCGATATGGCGGCGGCGCGAAGCACCTTCGCGTCGGAGTTCCAGGAGACCGGCCTCTGCCCCGTGCAGTTCGGCTTTGCCTATGGACCCGCCGAGCAGCTGGAGCTTGCCATCGGTGATCTCCAGCTCGTCGAACGCCCACTGACGCGGGCAGCGATCGCCTATGACGTGGAGCTGGTGGTGACGCCATCGCCGGACGCCACGGCGATCACGCTGCGGACGGACGCCAGCGTCGTGTCCCATGCGCTTGTCGCGCGCTTGATCGGGGCGCTTGAGGCACACCTCGGCTGCGCTTTCGACGCCACCGAGCTCAAGCTTCCCGTAGAGGCTGCGCAATGACAAGAGCGCCGGCTTCGGCGGCGCGTGAGAAGAGAGGGATGGGCACGCTGCCGTTGACAGCCTATCAGGACAGCACCGTTCGGTTCCTTGAGGTGCCGGACTGTCCTGACTATGCGAAGCAGCATCAGATCGTGAGCTTTGCAACCCTG
>JBCCLX010000278.1:0-6296 GCA_039026635.1 Pseudomonadota bacterium | reverse complement strand
TTTGACATTGGCATCAGCTATACCGAAGCCGATGGGGCCTCGGATGCGGAGAGCCATGGCCTCGCCGCACCGCGCCCTCTCTACCGCGAGAGCTATGTACTGCTGGCGCCCAACGGACTGGTCGAGGCTGGCAAACGCCGCCTGAGCTGGGCCGAGGCGGCAACGCTCCCCCTCGCGCTGCTCACGCCTGATATGAAGAATCGACAGATCATCGATCAGGCCTTCCGCCACGCAGGCGTCTCGCCTCGGCCGGTGTTCGAGACCAATAGCATCTCGACCCTACACGCCTTCCTCGCCGAAGCCGGCGTTGCCACGATCGCGCCGGCCAATGCTGCCCGCAGTGCGCCGCTGCCAGGCACGGATGCGATGCCCGAGACGGTGATCCTTGATCTCGTCGAGCCTGACCTGCGCCGTGTCGTGGCAGCCCTGGTGCCTGATGACCGATTTGAGCCGCCGGGCGTGACGGCTGTGCTGCAGGGCGCGGCCAAGGTTGCGGCCGAGATGAGCGCTGTCGGACGGCGGCGCCCCAAGCGATAAGCCAAGCTTATCAGTCTATACCAAATGCGTCTTTGCCTCCCAAGGCGCCTTTGACGATCAGAGGGATAGCACCCTGAGGAGGCACCTATGGCACCGTTCGATCGCAAGCCTGGCGTATGGAAAGAAGGTCGTGGTCGCGGCCGTGCCCATCCCAAGGGGCGCCCGCTCGACGATGCCGCAGCACTCGAAGTGGCGCAGCTCCTGGGGACCCGGCCGCGGCGCTCGGATTTGCTGATCGAATTCCTTCATCTGATCCAGGACGCATACGGCCATCTTTCCGCCGCCCATCTGCGGGCCCTGGCCGAGGAAATGCGCATGGCTCAGGCCGAGGTCTGGGAAGTTGCGAGCTTCTACGCGCATTTCGACGTGGTCGCCGAAGGGGAGACGCCGCCGCCTGCGCTCACGATCCGCGTCTGTGACAGCCTTTCCTGCGAGCTTGCCGGTGCCCAAGCTCTGAAGGCGGCGCTGCAGGAGGGCACCGACCCGTCGGCCATCCGGATCCTGCGCGCGCCTTGTATGGGGCGCTGCGATACCGCGCCCGTCGTCGAGGTCGGGCACAACCACATCGATCACGCGACGCCCGAGACGGTGCTCGCCGCAGCGGAAGCGGGCGATACTCATCCCCGGATCCCGGATTACGAGGGGTTCGAGGGCTATCGCGCCGACGGTGGCTATGCGCGTCTCGAGGCTCTGCGCGCCGGCGAGATGACGCCCGATGCCGTGCAAGACCTGCTCCTGGAGGCCGGGCTCCGTGGCCTCGGCGGCGCGGGCTTCCCGTCGGGCAAGAAATGGTCCTTCGTGCGTGCGGAGCCTGGTCCACGCTACCTCGCCGTCAACGGCGATGAGGGCGAGCCCGGCACCTTCAAGGATCGCTATTGGCTCGAGCGCCACCCGCATCTCTTCCTCGAGGGCACGCTGATCGCGGCTTGGGCCGTCGAGGCCGAGACCTGCTTTCTCTATATGCGCGACGAGTATCCGGCAGTGATCGCGATCCTGCGGCGTGAGATTGCCGCGCTCGAAGACGCCGGCATCATCGCGCCGGGCTATATCGACCTACGCCGTGGCGCCGGCGCCTATATCTGCGGCGAAGAAAGCGCAATGATCGAGTCGATCGAGGGCAAACGGGGCCTGCCGCGCCATCGCCCGCCCTATGTCGCGCAGGTCGGCGTCTTTGATCGGCCCACGCTCGTCCACAATATCGAGACGCTGAAGTGGATCGCCCGCATCGTGCGCGAGGGACCGCAGATCCTCAACTCGGTGGAGAAGAACGGGCGCAAAGGCCTGCGCTCCTACTCCGTCTCCGGCCGCGTCGCACAGCCCGGCGTGCATCTTTTGCCTGCAGGCTCGACGATCCTCGATATCATCGAAGCCGCGGGCGGCATGATGGAGGGCCATGTCTTCAAGGCCTACCAGCCCGGTGGTCCGTCCTCCGGCATCCTGCCCGCCTCGCTCTCGGATGTGCCGCTCGACTTCGACACCTTGCAACCCCATGGCACCTTCATCGGCTCCGCCGCCGTCGTCGTCCTCTCGGATCAGGACAGCGTGCGGGAGGCGGCGCTCAACATGCTCCGCTTCTTCGAGGATGAGAGCTGTGGGCAGTGCACGCCCTGCCGCGTCGGCTGCGAGAAAGCCGTCAAGCTCATGCAGGAAGAGAGCTGGGACACGGAGCTGCTCGCGGATCTGTGTACGGTTATGGCCGACGCGTCCATCTGCGGGCTCGGACAAGCGGCGCCAAATCCGATTAGACTCACGATCAGGCACTTCGCTGAGGAGATCTGATCGATGAGCTTTGCAACTGCTGTGACGGCCCCACGGCCTGTCCGGCTCGTATTGGCCTTGACGCTCTCGCTCGCCGTGGCGGGACCGGCGCTGGCCTCGGGTTGGAGCGAGCCTGCCTGGGGCACCGCGCTGCGCCGAACCCTGATGGATGCCGTGCGGCCCATCATTGAGCGCAACCTCGGCGCGCCGGTGGAATTCGTGGTGCGAGAGCTGCGCGTGGCCGAGAACAGCGGCTTCGGCTGGTTGGAGCCGCAGCGCCCCGGGGGCCGCCCGATCGTGTTCGAGGATACGCCGCTCGGCGCCGGGACAGCCGGGCAGCTGCCCTATGACGGCACCACCGTCCACGTCTTCTGGCGCCGCGAGAACGGGCGCTGGCTGGCCGATGAGTGGAGCATCGGCGCGACGGATGCCTGGTGGACGAACGCGCGCGCCTGCGCCGAGTACCGTCCCCTCATCCACGACTACTGCGGAGGCTGAGCGGCATGGCCCCCCTCCAGCTCGATCAGCCCAGCCTGCAGGGCACCGACCGGGGCGCCCGCGCGGGCGCTGGCAGTCTGTGCGCTGATCGCTCGGCGGGGGCGCTGGGCCAGCCGGGGGCACGCCGGGCCTTGGAGGGTGGGCGATGATCGAGGCCTTCGCCGCAGCGCTTGCGGGCACCATCGCCGCCCAGGCTTCTCCTGGGCCAAACCTTGTCGCCGTGGCCTCCGTGGCGCTTGCCCAGGGGCGGTTGCCGGCGTTGATGGTCGTTGTCGGTGTGGCCTCGGGCGTCCTCGTCTGGGCGGCAGCGGTGGCGCTCGGGCTCTTTGCGCTGCTCGAGGCCTATCCGCTCTCGCTCCTGGCGCTCAAGCTCCTTGGCGGTGGCTATCTGCTCTGGCTCGCGGCGAAAGCGGCGCGGGCGGCATGGCGGGGGGAGCCGGCGACGATCCAAGCCTCGGACCGGCGCCGCTCGCTGTTCGCTGCCTGGCAGCACGGCGTCCTGGTGGTACTGACCAATCCCAAAGCCGCGCTGATGTGGGGGGCGGTTGCCGCGTTTCTCTTCGGCGCAGGGCTCTCGGGCTGGCAGGTGCTGGCCTTCGGACCCGTCGGCGCGGCCTCAGCCATCGTGATCTACGGCCTCTATGCGCTCTTGTTCTCGAGCGGAATCGCGCGGCGGAGCTATGCCCGTGCCGCGCGGGCCTTCGAAGCCGTTTTCGCCGCGCTCTTCGGCGCCCTTGGAGCCGCGCTGCTCCTCTCCGGTCTGCGCGACGCGCGTGGGGCATAGGAGGGATTGATGGCAGACGGCAGCAACACCCCGAGAGAGACGATCGTACGGCCGCTGGCACTTGCTGATCGGGACGCGATGATCGATCTGTTCGCGGAGATGGAGCGCCACTACGACGGTGACGGCGCCATTGACCGCCAGACCGTGGCCGAGCGCTTCGACACAGTCTTCGCGAGCCTCGCCGACACCACGCTGCTGGTCGCCGAGCGGGAGGGCCGGATCGCCGGGTTCATCACCGCTGTGCGCACTTGGCCGGGCACGCATATGCAGGCGGCTTGGTGGGTGAAGGAAGTCTATGTCGCTGCCGCCGCCCGCCGTCTTGGCGTGGGCGAGGCGCTGATGCGCGCGCTGCTTGAGCGCGCACGCCTCGCGGATGGTGAGCGCGTCGACATCACCACTGACCGTACCAACGAAGCGGCCATCGGCCTCTACACCCGTCTCGGTGGCACGCTCACCGACAAGGTCCTCATCCGATACGAGGACCGGCAGCCTTGCCCAACAACAGCCAATGCCCCTGTCGATCCCGCCGGCCATGAAGGGAGATCCCGCGATGCCTGACGGCACCAAACCCCCGACCATCACCTTCACCCTTGACGGGCGCACCGTCGAGGCGGCGCCGGGCGAGACGATCTGGGCCGCGGCCAAGCGCCATGGCACCGCGATCCCGCATCTCTGCCACAAGGATGCGACCGGCTATCGGCCCGACGGCAACTGCCGCGCCTGTATGGTGGAGGTCGAGGGCGAGCGTGGGCTCGTCGCTTCCTGCATCCGCCCGGTGCGCGACGGCATGGTCGTCAGCACCGAGAGTGAGCGGGCGAGCAAGTCACGCAGCCTGGTGATGGAGCTGCTGCTGGCCGACCAGCCGGAGCGCGAGGAAGCGCATGACCGTGACAGCCATTTCTGGAAGATGGCCGAGTGGAACGGAATCGAGGACAGCCGCTTTCCCGCCATCGAGCACGACCGGATCCCGCTGCTCGACGACAGCCATATGGCCATGCGGGTGAACCTCGATGCCTGTATCCACTGCAATCTCTGCGTCCGCGCCTGCCGCGAAGTGCAGGTGAACGACGTGATCGGCCTCGGCGGGCGCGGCCATGACGCGAAGATCGGCTTCGACCTGAACGACTTGATGGGGTCGAGCACCTGTGTGGCCTGCGGCGAATGCGTTCAGGCCTGTCCCACAGGCGCGCTGATGCCGGCGACCGCACTCGATGTGAGCCAACAGGGATCGAGCCAGGACTACGACCGCGAAGTGCAGTCGGTCTGCCCCTATTGCGGCGTCGGCTGCCAGCTGTCCTTCAAGATCAAGACCGATGAGGACGGGCGCGAGAAGATCGCCTGGGTGGAGGGCGTGGAAGGCCCAGCCAACGAGAGCCGCCTCTGCGTGAAGGGCCGCTTCGGCTTCGATTATGTGAGCCATCCCCATCGTTTGACCAAGCCGCTGATCCGGCGGGAGGACGCGCCGGCCAAGGGGCTCAACGTCGACCCTGAGAACCCGTGGGAGCACTTCCGCGAGGCGAGCTGGGAGGAGGCGCTGGATGTGGCCGCCGCGGGGCTTGCCAAGCTGCGGGACAGTGTCTCGGGTCAGGCCGTGGCGGGCTTCGGCTCGGCCAAGGGCTCGAACGAAGAGGCCTATCTCTTCCAAAAGCTGATCCGCACAGGGTTTGGTCACAACAACGTCGATCACTGCACCCGGCTCTGCCACGCCTCCTCTGTCTTCGCGCTGATGGAGAATGTGGGCTCGGGCGGGGTGACCGCCGGGTTCAATGAGGTGGAGAACGCCGATGTCGCCATCGTCATCGGTGCAAACCCGACTGAGAACCACCCTGTTGCCGCCACCTATCTCAAGCAGTTCGCCAAGCGCGGCGGCAAGTTGATCGTGATGGATCCCCGCGGGCATGGGCTGAAGCGCCACGCCTCGCATATGCTGCAGTTCCGCCCCGGCGCCGATGTCTCGATGCTCAATGCGATCATGCATGTGATCGTCGAGGAGGAGCTTTACGACCGGAACTATGTCGACGGCTTCACCGAGGGCTTCGAGGAGCTCCGCGATCACCTCAAGGACTTCAGCCCCGAGGCGATGGCCCCCCATTGCGGGATTGAGCCTGATCTGTTGCGCGATGTTGCGCGCACTTTCGCGGGCGCCAAAGCGGGCATGATCTTCTGGGGTATGGGCGTTTCCCAGCACGTGCACGGGACGGACAATGCCCGATGCCTGATCAGCCTGGCTCTGCTGGCGGGTCATGTTGGCCGGCCGGGCACAGGGCTGCATCCGCTGCGCGGGCAGAACAATGTCCAGGGTGCGTCGGATGCGGGCCTGATCCCGCATGTCCTGCCCGACTATCAGTCAGTGAAGGACGAGGGCGCGCGCGAGCTTTTCCGCTCGATCTGGGGCGCTGAGCCGCTGGACCAGCCGGGTCTGACGGTCGTCGAGATCATCCAGGCGATCTACAAGGGCGACATCAAAGGCATGTACGTCATGGGCGAGAACCCTGCGATGTCGGATCCGGACGTCAACCATGCCCGTGCGGCCCTCGCCAAGCTCGAGCACCTCGTCGTCCAGGACATCTTCCTGACAGAGACGGCCAATTTCGCTGATGTTGTCCTGCCGGCCTCGGCCTGGCCCGAGAAGACCGGTACCGTGACCAACACCAACCGTCAGGTGCAGATGGGTCGCCAGGCGCTGACCCCGCCGGGCGAGGCGCGCGAGGACTGGTCG
>JBCCLX010000277.1:0-6305 GCA_039026635.1 Pseudomonadota bacterium | reverse complement strand
GGCCGACTGTCTCGCTCTTGACAAGAAACGCCTTACTTTCCAGTCGGTTGTTGCGCAGATGACAAGACCCAGCCATAGCAAGCACGAGCGCGGGCACGCGCCAGCCGTCCGAGCAACCTGGGAGAAAACGTCATGAACGACCAGAGCCCGAAGATGGTGCCGGTCCCTGCCGAGATCGCCACCAAGGCCCATATCGACGCCGCCAAATACGAGGAAATGTACGCGGCCTCCGTCAACGACCCCGAGGCCTTTTGGGGCGAGCACGGCAAGCGCGTCGATTGGATCAAGCCGTATACGAAGGTGAAGAACACCTCCTTCGACTACCACAACGTCTCGATCAAATGGTTCGAGGACGGCACGCTCAACGTCGCTCACAACTGCATCGACCGCCATCTGGAGAGGCGCGGGGACCAAACCGCGATCATCTGGGAAGCGGACAAGCCCGGCGAGCATGAGCACATCACCTATAAGAAGCTCCACAGCGAGGTCTGCCGTTTCGCCAACGTCCTCAAAGACCTAGGCGTGACCAAGGGCGACCGCGTGGTCCTCTACCTGCCGATGATCCCGGCTGCAGCCTATGCGATGCTGGCCTGTGCCCGTCTCGGCGCCATCCATTCCATCGTCTTCGCCGGCTTCTCGCCGGATGCGCTCGCCGACCGGATCAACGGCTGCGAGGCGAAGCTGGTCATCACCTCGGACGAGGCGCCCCGCGGCGGCCGCGTCACACCGCTGAAGGCCAATGTCGACAAGGCGCTCGCAAAATGCGCCGATGATGTGAAGTCCCTCGTCGTCACCCGCACCGGCGGTGATGTCCCGATGACCGAGGGCCGCGACATCGTCTATGAGAAGGCCGCCGAGAACGTCTCGGATCAATGCGATCTGGTCGAGGTCGGCGCCGAGGATCCGCTCTTCATCCTCTACACCTCGGGCTCCACGGGTAAGCCCAAGGGCGTTGTTCACACGACGGGCGGCTACCTCGTCTACGCCTCGATGACCCATGAGTACGTCTTCGACTATCACGAGGGCGATATCTTCTGGTGCACCGCCGATGTGGGCTGGGTCACGGGCCACAGCTACATCGTCTACGGCCCGCTCGCGAACGGCGCCACGACGCTGATGTTCGAGGGCGTGCCGACCTACCCCGATGCCGGGCGCTTCTGGCACGTCTGCGAGACCCATAAGGTCAACCAGTTCTACACCGCCCCCACGGCCATTCGCGCGCTGATGGGCCAGGGGGACGAGTTCGTCACCAAGTACGACCTCTCGGATATGCGCATCCTCGGCACCGTCGGCGAGCCGATCAACCCGGAGGCCTGGCGCTGGTACAACGAGATCGTCGGCAAGGGCCGCTGCCCGATCGTCGACACCTGGTGGCAGACCGAGACCGGCGGCCACTTGATCACCCCGCTGCCGGGCGCGATCGACGCCAAGCCCGGCTCGGCCACCAAGCCGTTCTTCGGCGTCCAGCCTGTGGTGCTCGACCCGACGACGGCCGAGGAGATCGGGGGCAACGGCATCGAGGGCGTGCTCTGCATCGCCGACAGCTGGCCGGCGCAGATGCGCACCGTCTGGGGCGATCATGCCCGCTTTGTCAGCACCTATTTCGAGCAATACAAGGGCTACTACTTCTCGGGCGATGGCTGCCGGCGCGACGAGGACGGCTACTACTGGATTACCGGTCGGGTGGACGACGTGATCAACGTCTCGGGCCACCGCATGGGCACGGCCGAGGTTGAGAGCGCGCTTGTGGCTCACCCGAAAGTCTCCGAGGCCGCCGTCGTCGGCTATCCGCATGAGATCAAGGGTCAGGGCATCTACTGCTACGTCACGCTCAACGCCGGCGAGGAGCCCTCGGACGCGCTGCTCAAGGAACTCCAGACCTGGGTGCGCCAGGAGATCGGCCCGATCGCCAAGCCCGACGTCATCCAATGGGCACCGGGCCTGCCGAAGACGCGCTCAGGCAAGATCATGCGCCGCATCCTGCGCAAGATCGCCGAGAACGAGACGGGCAGCCTTGGCGACACCTCGACGCTCGCCGATCCCAGCGTGGTCGACGACCTGATCGAGAACCGCGCCGTCCAGTAAGCCGGACGCCCGCGTGAAACGCCAGGGCCCGGCGCCGCCCAGCGCCGGGCCTTCTGCGTTGAGCGCCCTCAAAAGCCGAGGAACAAGACACCAGCCCCCGCCCCTGAGACGAAGACGACAGAGCCCACGGCCGCCGCCCCGCCTGTCGCCGCGCCAAGGATCGCGAGAAGCACGCCGAGCTGGACCTTTTCGCCGAGCGTCATCAGGCGCACCGTCGGATCGATATCGGGGCGCGTCACGGCCCGCGGTCGACGCACACAGGGCGCGCCCGCCCCACGCTCCATCGGTCGCGCGTCCACAGCCTCGCTGCCGACGCCTTGGTCGCGCACCAACCCCGCGAGGACCGCCAAGTCCTCGCGCGTCGGCACGGTGCCCTGGAGCCTCGCCCCTGATCCATCGGGCGCCACGGCGAGCGTGATCGCGCCAAGCGCGAGCGGGCGTTGAGACTGGCCGGGCGTGACCGGCGGCACCAGGATGTGCACCGCCTCGCAGGCAAAGCCGGCCACCGTCTCCACGCGCCAGGCCCCCGGCGGCAGGGCATGCAGCGCCAGCGCCCCATCGACGAAGATCATGCGCAAACGCATCCCGTCCGCGGGGCGTCTTAGCGTGATCACACCGGCGCCACGCTCATCCAAGAGACCCTCAGGCGCGTTGATTAGCGTGACGCGCAGCCCGGCCAGCCGTGCCCCCGCGGCCGCCCGGGCCGCAGCGTCGTCGAGCATCAGCGGTCCAGGCTCTGCGCCATCGGAAAAGGACCCCGGCTCGCTCGGCCCCGCCGCCACCCCTGCCTCCACGGCGGCGGGAGGCAGCAGCCCCGAGGGCGGGGGCGGCTCGGCGCAGCCCGCCATCGCGAGCACGAGGCCGAACAGCCCCAGGGCCCATGCCCGCGCGCCGAAGGCGCCGGCACCCGCGCGTCTGCGGCATGGCGCGATCAAGCTCTTCGCTCCCTGACGGTGGCCCATCGTCCATCCCTGCTCTCTGCGGGGTCGAGTGGGCCATGGGTCTCGGCGGCGAGCAAGCGCTGCAGCGGCGTCAGCCGATCACGAAGGTTAGGGCAAAGAAGGCGCCGAAGGGCAGCAGCACCGGCAGCATCCCCACCGCGAGCGGCGCGATCAAGCTGTGCCAGAAGGGCCGGTTCGGCGGGAACTCGGCCATGCCATGATCGACGCTGGGACGGCGCCTGTCACAGGCACGGCGGATCTCCTCACGCGTGATGTCGCGCCCTCGCGCCAAGGCTCGCTCCGCGGCCCGCTCCGCAGCGAAGCGCCGCTCGACCGCCGCGAGATAGGGCGGCGAGAGCGATCTCTCCTCCGCCCGCGCGCGGCGCCAGGCCTGTTGGCGCGCAAGAAGGGCGGAGACGGTGGGATGGAGGCCATCGGGAGCGACGGGCGGGCGATCGCGGCGAGGCGCGAGGCGCGCGTGCGAGACGATGGGCACCCGCAAGCGAGAAGGCGCTGCCCCCGTAGCGCCGCAGCCCTTCTTGCCGCTCCCACCTGCGTTCCGCACCATTGCCGATCCGCCGCTTACCCTTCTCCCGAAAGGCTAAGCGCATCTGGCTCAGACGTCCATCTTACTGGGGTGCGCGGGTCGCGGCATGGACCGGCTGCTCATGGCTCGCGGCGTGCCATCCGGCGTCCGAAGCGAGCACAGCCGCCGGACTGCCCCACCCGATCAAGGGGAGCGTCAGACAACACGCTTGCCATCGGCATCGATCACCAAGGAGCCGTCTTCTTTCGCAAACGGCCCATCCGGCCAGCGATCAAGCAGATCCAAGACGGTCTCAGCCGGTCGGCAAAGACGCACCCCCTTGGCCGTGCAGACAATCGGGCGATTGACCAGCACCGGATGCACAAGCATCGCCTCCAGCAGCGCCTCATCGCCCACAGCCTCATCGGTCAGCCCTAGTTCGGCCGCCGGGCTCTTGCTCGTCCGCAGGGCTGTGCGCGGCGTCAGGCCCGCGGCGGCAAAGAGCGCCAGCAGCTGTGGCCGCGTCCAACCGGTCTCAAGATAGGGGATCACCACCGGCGCATAGCCCGCAGCCTCGATCAGCGAGAGGACGTTGCGCGAGGTACCGCAGTCCGGGTTGTGATGGATCACGACGGTCATTCAACCCTCCCGCGCGCTCGGCTCGGCCGTCGCTCCAGTCGCCTCTTTGGGATCCGACAGGAGCCAGCCCATGAGATAGACAGCGATCGTGGCCCCGATCAGCTGAGCGACGATGAAAGCCGGCAGGTCGAGTGGTCGAATGCCTGAGAAGGTATCGGTGAAGCCACGCGCAATGGCGACAGCCGGATTGGCGAAGCTCGTCGAGGCGGTGAACCAATAGGCGGCCGTGATGTAGAGGCCAACGAGCCAGGGCACCGCCTCTACGCGCGCCCGGATCCCCGCCAGGATCACTGCCATCAGGCCGAAGGTCGCGACGATCTCGGCAAACCACTGCGCGGGCCCCGTGCGCACCGTGCTCGAGGCATCGAGCGGCATGAGCTCGAACATCAGATGTGCGACGACCGTGCCGAAGATGCCGCCGGCGATCTGGGCGATGACGTAGAAGAGGGCCGCACTCCGCTCGATCTCCCCCCGCAACAAGAAGCCGAGGGTGACGGCCGGGTTGAAATGGGCGCCCGAGATCGGCCCGAGGATCGTGATCAGCACGACGAGGATCGCCCCCGTTGGGATCGTGTTCCCGAGAAGCGCGAGCGCCACATCATCTGCCAGCCGCTCCGCCATGATGCCGGAGCCCACGACCGTACAGACCAGCAGCCCGGTGCCGAGCGCCTCCGCCGTCAGCCTGCGCGCGAGATCTGCCATCGCTCTCTCCTTCGTTCTGGCGCCAGGGCCAGTCCCCTCGCCCTTTCCCTTGGACGCATTCCGCGCCAAGGGGGCGTCATGGCGGGGCGTCATGGCATTGCGTGCCCCACCGACCCGCTTATCCCCGCGAGATGTCGTTTGAGTGACGCTCAGACGCGCCGGAGCACCACCCCGTCTGCCTTGTCCGCGCGCGACGGCTGAAAACGCTTTACCGGGGCGGCCAAAGCCTCAGGCAGCCGGAGTTGACAGCGCCCGATGCTCTCGCGCCTATGGTGACTGAGCCGGCCCATCGGCCGATCCCGAAGACTTCCGGCCCGACCTCTCGCAGAATGCCTTTAGGGCAGCGCTGCGCATCGGCAAAGCCTCACGATCCGGAGCCCAGGACGCGTGTTCCATCCCGATCCGCTCGCGCTGCCCGGCCAGCGCATCGGCCTGCTCGGCGGCTCCTTCGACCCGCCGCATGAGGGCCATGCGCATATCACTCGCTGGGGGCTTCGCACCTTTGGGCTCGACGCGGTCTGGTGGATCGTCACACCGGGCAATCCGCTCAAGCTGCACGGTCCGGCGGCCATGGCGCGGCGGCTTGCTGCCTGTCGCGCGCTTATCCGCCATCCCCGGGTGCATGTGACCGATATCGAGGCGCGGCTTGGCTCGCGCTACACGGCCGACACGCTCCAGCAGCTCATGCGCCGATATCCGAGCGTGCGGTTCGTCTGGTTGATGGGCGCCGACAACCTGGCAGGGGTGCACCGCTGGGACCGCTGGGACTGGATCATGGACCATGTGCCCGTCGGCGTGCTGGCGCGGCCCGGCGAGCAGCTGCGCGCAGGCCTCTCGCCGGCTGTGCGTCGCTACAGCGAGGCGCGACTGCCCCAGCACGCGGCCCGGCGCCTGGCCCTTGGCCCGACCCCGCGCTGGGCGCTGCTCACGGGTGCGATGTCTGGCGCGAGCTCCACGGCATTGCGCACCCGCGGTGTCTGGCCCTGATGCCGGGGCGTTGATCGCTTGGCATTCTTCGGGGATTGCAGACCCGACACCGACAACCGTCGCTTGCGCAGAGCGCGCCTCTCTGCAAAGATTCAAGGGGTTGCGGAAAGCCAGGGGGCAATATTGGGGGCGTCTGGTCGCGTAGTGTTGGGAACGGGCTCATGGCGCAGGCGAGCGGTGACGCTCGGCCTTGCCACGCTCATGGGCGCCTTTGTCGGTGGGGTCACCGTCCATCATGGCGTGGCGGGTCCGGCACCGGAGACCGCGCCCCTGCCCACGGCCAAGCCCGATACGGTCCCCCCCGCGCCGCCCAAAACCCGCGCTATTGCACAGGCAGCCCGGGTCAGCGGCACGCGGGGCTGGCTCGTCGTCGACGTCGATACCGGTGCGGTGGTCGATGCGTTCCAGCCGCAGGCCGCCTTCGT
>JBCCLX010000276.1:0-6313 GCA_039026635.1 Pseudomonadota bacterium | reverse complement strand
CGGAGGTCGTTCTTGCCATCGGGACCGAGCTTGCGGAGACGGACACCTATCTCATGGGTGAATGGCCCCGCATCACCGGCCCGCTCATCCAGCCTATGCGGCCCATGGCCGGATCCTTACCCGGCTCAACGACGCCTTCCCGGATCTCATCGTCATCGGGGATCAGACCCAGCCCGTCTACGGCGCCAACCTCAGCTACGATCCACCGCGGCCCCGGTCGTACTTTAGTTCATCGACCGGTTTCGGCACGCTGGGTTATGCCGTGCCGGCCGCTTTCGGGGCGAAGCTCGGCTGTCCGGGCGACAGGGTCCTGTCTCTCATCGGCGACGGCGGGTTTCAGTTCACCCTGGCCGAGCTTGCGGCAGGCGTCGAACTGGGCCTACCTGTCCCGATCCGCGTCTGGAACAACCGAGGCTACGGCGAGATCAAGCAATGTAGGCGCGACGGCCAGATCCCTGAGATCGGCGTCGATATCTACACTCCAGATTTCCTGGCGATTGCGCGTCGCTTCGTGGCGCATGCGGGCAAGGCGGCATCGCTAGAGGCGCTGGCCTCTGCGGTTGTCGCCGCTTTCGAGGCGGATCGACCAACCGTGATCGAACTCGACGACCAGGAGGCGCGGTTCTGGTAGCGTCGGCGGCCGCGGGGGCCGCTGTCCCGACTTCTGCCGTCACCCTGTATGAGCACGATCGCGCGGCCCGGACAGAGCGCTAGAAGACCTCCGGCATCAGGCTCTCGATCCCGTCGCTGGTCTGCTCCACAAAACGGCTGAGCCCCAAACGCTCCTGGCTCGTGCGGATGATCTCGAGCAGCTCTTCACGCGTGCGCTCCACGAACTCGAGTGGACGGCCCTCTAGGATCGGGTCCACCTCGAGCACGCCCCCGGCGCCGCGCAGCTCTTTGAGCATCGTGAACTCCTCCTCGAAGAGTTCCTTGAACTTAGCAAAGGGTAGTCGGAGCTCCTGCACCCAGAGATACTGATAGGCATCGGCAATCTCCTGGGTCAGGAACCGTCCCTCTTGGCCATAGGGGATGAGATTGGCGAGCGCTGCGGTCTTGTAGGTGTGGATGTACCAGCCGGTATCGATCCCTCGGCTCTGCAGCTCGAGCGCGACCTCCATGTTGGCGGGGACCAGGATCGCGCGGAAGACGTTGGTGTCGGGCTCCTGGTCTGGGATCAGCTTGCGGAAGCGGCGTTCGAGCAGATGGTCCGAGTTGAGGATGAGCCCGAGACCCGGGAAGCTCTCCCCGATCATCTCGCGGTGGATGTCGTAGAAGCTCAGATTGTTCATCCACTCGGCGACCTGGTCGATGTATCGGATCTGCATGATCGCGTCGCCTTCCAGCGGAACATCGGCGACGCGGTCGAGAACCTCCCGCGCGCTCGGGCGCGGTGTGACGTCGCGGATAAGGTTCCAGGCCTCACGACCGTAGGCGTATTCGACGGCGATTTGTCCCTCGGTGCCCTTGCCGGCGATCTGCTTGATGTAGTCCAGCACCGAGAGTGGTGTCGTTACGCGCTTGAGGTTGTTATAGGCCGTCGCGCGGCGAATGACGCTGGGGTTGTTCACAACCTCTAGGCGTACGAACTCGATCAGCGTCTCGCGCATGACCTTTTCGAGGTGCCCGGCGTCCTTTCCTGGGACCTCGATCTTGCCGAGCGCGGCGACAAGGCCGTCGAGTGTATTGCTCTGATAGGCCTCGTTGAAGAGCGCCATGGCCTTCTCAGCCGTCGCCTCATCACCGGCCGCCCATGTGACGGCTCTGCGCAGCCCCCCTTCGAAGCGGCGCATCATGTTGAGTGTGGCGGGCTGCTGGTCGAAGGGGATGCGTTCTGCCTGGTCTTTGAGGATCACCTCGAGCGCGTCTTGCAGAGCCTTGAACTCAGCCTCCATGGCAGCTCGATCGCCGGCTTGCGCGAACTGCTCGATGCGCCGTAGCCGGGCGAGGGCGTCCGGCGCGCCGTCCTGCACGAGCTGGGGGAAGCGCTTGATCAGTTCGGGATCGCCTGCGTCGAGGCGCGCGAGGATCTGTCCGGCCTCTAGCAGCGCCGGGGATCCCGCAAAAGCGCCGCGGCGCATGGCACGCGCAAAGCCAGTGTCGTCGGCCACGCGCCAAGCGCCCGGGAGCAGGAGACCGGCTAGCCTTTTGAGAAAGCTCATATCCGCGGCGCGCGCCACGTCGCCGACGATCCCGAGGAGCCCGAAGACGGCGATCAACCCGATATCGATGTAGCTGCCCTTGCGTCCCGCCTGGTCGCGCCCTGTCATGGCGATGCTGAGGATGTCACCGAAGTCGTAGAGCAGATTAACGACGGGAATGAAGCCGACGATCAGGCTTTCGAGCAGGGCCAGCGGATCGAGCGGATTGGTGCTGGGATAGACGTCAAGGCCCTCGCCTTTGGGCCTGATCAGGTTCAGATCGGCGTAATTGTCCGCTACCGTCACGATCTCCGTGTCGCCGCTCGGCTTGCCATCGGGGGCATAGCCGGCGATGCGCGGCTCGCGGCTAACCTCCTGCGGGACGGTGAAGACGCGGAGCCGGGCGCTGACGGGAAGGTGCCCGATGCGGACCCGCATGTATTCCATCTCGAAATCGACGGTGACGTTCGGGCTGCAGATCAGCTCAAAGTCATAGGCCACGGCCGTATAGGGCGTCGTAAACGGCAGCGGGCTCTGGTGAACGAAGTTGCGAGGCGGTGAGATCGAGAGCCGGAAGAAGGCCGGCTCATGCGCCGGCAGCGTCACGGAGATGCGGTACTCGGTGCGCTTCTCGATGATGATCCCGAGCTCGGAGCGCTCGATGTAGAGGCTGGGCAGGATCTCCGCCAGATCGTCCTCGAGCGAGCGGTTGATCGGGGGGCGAGGCTCGTCTGGCGGGAGAAACCGCGACTGCAGGATGCCGTGGAAGTACTCAAGCAGCGGCCTGTTGCCTGTCAGCCCACCATGGGTGTCGGGCGAGCCCGGCATCGGCACCTCGGCCCAGCTGTCGAGCCGCACGATCTTGAGGGTGGGCGCCATGAAACCGTCGTCGACCGTGACCGCCAGCTCCTGCACGGTCACGTGCGGGGCGACGTAGAGGGTGAGTGTCGTCTCGGCGTTCTGCCATTCGCCGACCCAGGCTTCTACGGGACGGCAGGCGACGGCCCAACTGAAGGGCGGCTTGTCGGCCAGATCCCAGGCCATTGCCTCGATCTTGACCCAGTCGCGATAGGCCCAGGCCTTCTGACCGCGGTTCCAATCGGGCGGCAGCGCGCCCGGCGTGCCTTGTTTGTCATGGCGCGTGCTGACCGGGCACCACGACAAGACCGCCTTGCCCGTCCGGGGATTGGCGGTCTGCAGGATGGAGCCGTAGCCATCGTTGATGAGCGACATCGCAGGCGCGACCGGCCGCTCAATCCGGCGGGATCAGGCTCGCGTCGGGGTCGAGCACCACAAGGTTCGTCGGCAACGCATAGGTCCAGCTATCGCCGACGGGCTCGGGATCGATGAGCGACCGGCCCTTGCTCTCCACGATCTCGTCGATGAGCGCGACATACATCGGGTCGGAGACCACCGGCGTCGGCCCGCCGAACCAAACCTGGCCCGTCGCGAGAAACCACAGGACCGCAGCCTCGAAGCCCGGGCGCACGGCAAGGTTCACCCGCGCAGCCCCGGCCGAGAGGAAGCCGTTGAACTGAAAATCCGGATCGCGGGCGGCCATGAGATCGTACCATTCACTGCGCCGTGCCCAGAAATACGGGTAGCAGAGATAGGTCATCTCCTCCCATTCGAAGGCCTCCTCGAAGAAGCGCGCAAGTCGGCCTTCGAGCCGTGCCTCCTGAAAGTCGATCTGGGGGATCGGGACGCCGGCGGAGGTGTCTATCTGGGTCGAGCCCGCCTGCTCGAAGTTCTGCTCCGTCAGCACGGAGATGGCACCGCGCTTCAGCTCCTCGCGGATGATGCGGCGCTTCGTGTCGGGATGCGTCGTCTCCTGTTCCACACGCTTCAGCGCCTGGCGATTGGAGAGGGCGCTACGGTGCCTGTCCCAGGCGCGATCATTGGCGGCTTTCAGGGCGTCATAGACGGCGTTCTGCCATTTCTGCTCCCCTTCCGCCGTCAGCTGGCAGTCCACCCGCACGCTCATCACACCGCCTTCGTAGTTGTCGGTGTAGACGCCAAACTCGAAAGGACCCGTGTGGCTCTCGAGGGTCACGGTGGAGACACTGGCATCGGGTGTGAAGACAGTCCCGTTCACGAGCCAATGGGCGGTGTTCGCAAGGGCGTTGCCCTCCTGCTTTCGATCGCCATGAAAGCGACCCACGGCCTGCACGCCCACGTAATCGACCGGGATCTGCAGCTCGCCCAGCACCATGGAAATCGAACTTGCCTCGTCGAGATTGAACTGGGGGATCTCGAGCTTCACGGCTTTGGACACGCTCACCGTAAGCGGGGGTGGGGCAGGCAGGCTGCTCGCGCCCCACTCCAGCGCGAGGTTTTGGTACTCCTCCCGCGTGATGTCCTGGGCCGAGACCGTGAACTCGGGCGGCGGCACAAGCTGTTCCTCGGGCAGAGCCGTGTCCTTACGGCTCTCGCGCCAGGTGGCCGAGGGTTCGGGCACCACAAAGTCGAGCATCAGCCGGCGGCCGTAGTTGTAGACTTGAGCGCGCCAGATCTGATCGAGGTGACGGTAGACGCCGATAACGTGCTCCGCGCCCGGCGCGGTATTGGTGTAATGCTGGACGTGGGTTTCCTCGGTTTCGGCCAGGATCGTCAGCTTGCTTGACGAGAGGTTGCGCTCGGTGACTGTGGCTGCAGCCCGCTCCACAAGATCCTGCGCATATTCCTGCGAGGAGAAGGTCGTCTCCTCGCTCGCGGTCGTGAAGTTGAAATCCGCATAGACATCGACCAGCACCTGCGGGCCGTAGGAGGAGATGAGGCTCGCGGCATTCGTCTCGGTCTGCTGCGAGATAACGTCATGGATCTCCTCGACCATGGCGCTGTGGGTGGAGGCCGTGCTCTCCTCCTCCGTCACCTCGGTGCGCTCGGTCTCTTCGAAGGTGATGCTCTCGCGGCGATCGAGTTGGCGCAGCGTCCGGGTGCGCTCCTCGGTGCCCATCACATTTTCCACATGCGCGATGGCTGCACGGCGGTAGCTCTCCCACTCCTCCTTCACGACCATGAGATCGGTGACGCCGATGACAAAGGGCAGGCGCTGACGGAGCTTGCCGGTGATCTTGGTGATGAGCCAGCCGGGTAGAACGGGGGAGCGATGGAGCAGTGCGCGCAAAGCGGCGGCGTTGTTGATCCCGCCCGCATCCCGGATCAGCGCCGCGGCGCGGAGCGCGTCAACGAGGGCGGCCCGCTGTTTGGGCGCCACATCCCGCTCGATCAGGCTGACGATGTAGTGATCCCAGATGGGGCCCGGATTGTTGACGAGCTTCTCCATCGCCTCGCTGCCGCCGACCGAGGCGAAGGCCTCTTTGACCTGATCCAACATGTTGGCGTTGGGGTCGCGACTGATGGCTTGCAGCCGTTCCATGCCGGTGATCAGCGGGCCGAACTCGGTGGGGGCGAAGGCGTCGAACCTGAAAAACGGCATCTGCTCCTTGGTCGTGCGCGAAAGCTGGGCCACGGCCTCGCCCGGCTCGGCCTTCTGCAGCGCCAACAAGAACTCGGTCAGCGGGCCCGAGTATTGGATCTGTCGACCCGAGCCCGGCTGGGCCGCTGCGGGGCGCAGGGTGTTGAAGCGAAAGAGGCTGAGTGCTGATTTGGCGTCCATTTTGTCCTCTCTCCATTCCCGTGCGGCTACTCTGCGGACCGGTTGTCCTTGCGTCAGTGAAGGATTGCACACGGCGCGCTACCTCGGGGTCCCCGGTCGAGCCCGTTTCCCCAACGGTAACGCCACCGGCCGGCAGATTTCAAATCGGGCGGGTGAGCGGCGTGCCAATGTCCCTTAGGACGGCGATGTGTGACGGTCCGCTCCCTGACGGTTGGCAGGGTCGTAGCGCGGAGAGAGCGGATGGGAGGGGGGCTTAGGACGCCGCAGCGGAAGAGCTGTCGAGCGTGGTATGCGCATCAGGCTCTGCCCGGGCGAGCGTCTTCTCGATCACCCGCTCCAGATCCCGCTGGCGCACCGGCTTGGACAAGTGATCGTCCATCCCGGCCTCCAGATAGGACCGGACATCGTGGCTCATGGCATTCGCCGTGAGGGCAATGATGGGCGTGGCCGGCCGGCTCAGGGCGCGTTCTCGCCGTCGGATCTCGCGGGTCGCCTCCACACCGTCCATCTCGGGCATATGGACATCCATCAAGAGCAGATCCGGCGTCATCCT
>JBCCLX010000275.1:0-6328 GCA_039026635.1 Pseudomonadota bacterium | reverse complement strand
TATCGACGCAGCGGAATCTGCTCAGGTTATGCCGCTAATTCGAATGCTTCGGCGGGTGTACTCATGCCGAGCGCCTGATGCGGTCGGCGATGGTTGTAGAACTGGATCCAGTCGCCGATCGCACGGGTGGCATGCGTCAGGCTCTCGAAGCGCTGGCGATGAACAGATTGCTCTTTCAGCGACCGGATCAGGCGTTCCATCATCCCGTTCTGCTGCGGGATGAGGCATTGCGCGCCATTGGTCTGAGCGACAATGGCGAATGAGGGGTGATGAACTCCTGTTTCAGGCCGTAGCTTCGTATGAGGCGGGTGTAATGCCGGGATGTGACCACCAGCCCATAGCACATTAGGAAGCGTTCAACAGCCGGCTCCGACAGGAGTGCCTCAATGCATCATGGTTCCTGTCCATGGGAGACGCGCGCGCTCGCATCGAAGAATGGAGGATCGACTACAACCACAACCGACCCCACTCGGCACTCGACGGCTTGACCCCGACCGAGTTCGCCGCCCATCTGAAACCAGCCCAACAGGTCGCATAACGCCCGGATCAGAAACCGGGGCAGGTCCCCTAGGCCGCATCGTGAACAACCGCCCGGTCCGCCGTCAGGGGGCCAGCTCACTCCTCGATCTTGGCCGCGATCCGTCCCAGTTGCCGCGTCCTGATCATGTCGGCTTCGTCCACCACCAGTACATTTCCCTTCGTCATCGGTTCGTAGCCGTTCTCCCAGCTTGCCTCCAGCGAGGCCAGTGTCTGGCTCCGAGTGCCCGAGGCACTTTCGAGCCCGTCTGCCGCCTTGCTGGCCAGCGCCGCGCCGTGGACGGTGAGCCCCTGGCGGGATCAGGCCTCGGGCGCGGTCGCGAGCATCGTGCTCTTGCCCGCCTCGGCGAGCCCGACGGTGTACGTGCGTACTCTCGGGCGCCTTATCCTAAGTCGATGAGAGGATGGGGATGCGCTAACACTGCCGTCGGACGGATGAGTGGCGACCGGTCAGATCTCGATGACCCTGGGGTTATGCGGCTTGGCGTCCGGCGGCGGCCGTGCCAACCAAGGGAGACATCTCATCGCCGCAACCGGCCATCGTCAGGCTCAGACAGGAGGAGGACCCGATGACCATTTTGACTGATGCGCAGCGCGAGCAGTTCTGGCGGGACGGTTTTATCACCGTCGAGAATGCGGTCTCGCCTGAGCTTCTTGCACGCCTGCGCGTGGATATGGCCGCCTGGGTCGAGGACAGCCGCGGGCATGACGGTCCCTTTGGCGAAATGATCGACGGGCGCGCGCGCTACGATGTGCAGCCCGGCCATAGCGCCGAGGCGCCGGCGCTGCGCCGGATCTCGGCGCCGACGGAGATCTCGGAGGCCTATTACGAAGCCATGTCGGACAGTGCCATGACCGATATGGTGGCAGAGCTGATCGGCCCGAACGTGAAGCTCCACCACTCCAAGATCAACGCCAAGCAGCCCGGTTCCACTACCGAGGTGAAGTGGCATCAGGACTTCCCCTTCACCCCGCATACGAACTCGGACCTGATCACCGCGCTCCTGATGGTCGATGAGGTCACGCCCGAGAACGGACCGCTCGAGGTGCAGCCCGGCTCGCACCAGGGACCGATCCATTCGCTCTGGCAGAACGGTACCTTCGCCGGTGCTGTCGCGCCCGAGATCGAGGCTGAGATGAAGACGCAAGCGGTGAGCTGCTATGGGCCGGCGGGGTCAGTGTGCCTGATGCACACGCGGGTCGCCCATGGCTCCGCGCCCAACCGCTCGAACGCGCCGCGGACCCTGTTCATCAGTGTCTACTCGGCGGGAGATGCAGCGCCCTGTTGCCCGAACCCGGTCCCGACCCGGCACGAGGGCCTCTTTGTGCGCGGCGAGAATCCCAATCGGATCAGGGCTGAACCCTACGACGTCGACACCCCAGCCTTCCCCAAAGGCGCCTCCTTCTTCACCCAGCAAGAAGCGGTTTCATCGCGATGAGCCGTCTCCCGGCCCGGGATGTCGACGGCATGTTGCGGGAGATGGGGGATGCCGAGCGGGGTCTGCCCGGCGTGCTCTACGCCAATGACGCCGTGTTTCGCTGCGAAGCAGAGACGCTCCTTGCGACCGAATGGATGCCCATCGGCCGGGCCGACGAGATCCCCGATCCCGGCGACTATCTGACGGCCGAACTCCTCGGCGAGCCGCTCGTGATCGTCCGAGGCGATGACGGGGTGGTGCGATGCTTCTCCAACATCTGCCGCCATCGCGGGGCGCTGATCGCGAGCGGGTCGGGCAATGCAAAGCGCCTCGTCTGCCCCTATCACGCCTGGTCCTACGATCGTACGAGCGGGGCGCTGGTCTCCGCCCCACGCATGAAGGACCGGATCGCGCCGTCGCAGTGTGATCTGCCGGCGGTCGCGACCGAGGTTTGGCAGGGCTTTATCTACGTCAATCTGGATGGCACAGCCGCCCCGCTCGCCCCGCGGCTCTCGGCCCTCAGCGCCCGCCTCGCACCCTATCGCACGTCGGAGATGCGCCAGGTGTTCACGGGCGAGAAGGTCTGGGCGGCGAATTGGAAGGCCGTGGTCGAGAATTTCCTCGAAGCCTACCACCTCTCCGTCGTGCATCCCTCGACGCTGCATCCCATCACGCCGACGGCTCTGGCCCGAAAGTTCGACGGGGGCGCGCAGTTCACGGGCTATTGCTCGAACTACCGCGAGGATGCGGGGAACCGCGGCACAGGCGCGCCGGAGCTTTCGGAGGCGGAACGTCGGCGCTCCACGCTCTTCGGTGTCTTCCCCGGTCATCTGGTCAGCCAAGCCGCCAGCCTGCTGGTGTCCTTCGCTCTTTTCCCAGAAGCGGCGAACCGGACGGTCGTGCGCTGGACCATCTCCGTCTATGGCGACGATCTGTCGGAGGCGGAGATCGAGGAGCGGGTTCTGCTCTGGACCACCGTCAATGAGGAAGACCGCAGGATGCTGGAGCGCACACAGCTCGGCTACGGCTCGCGTTTCGCTCAGAGTGGCCCGCTCGCAGATGCCGACGGCGAGGGCACGATCGCCGACTTCAACCGCTACCTTCGCGCCAAGCTTCTCCAGCCGAGCGAGGCCGGCTGACCGTTTCGGCAAGAACCGGCGCTGTGGCAGGTTGTTGCCGCGCGTCCGGGAAACCGGAGTCTTCGGAACAAGCGCGGTGGCGGGGTCAGATCCTACGGAAGACACGCTCCATCGCTGATCCACCGGGGTGACCGGGGGAACTAGGGCCGCTGCTAATGGGGCGGATGGTCTAGCGAGCCAATGACGCTTCCGCCCGACCCTGCCATGTCCAACAGCGTGTTAGACGGTCTCGCGCCGGCTTTGGGCGGCCCTGGGATTGCGAACAGCGGACTACGCGGAGCACTCCAGCTCAGCGCGGCGTTACTCCAGGGAGAAGGTCAAGACGACGCCCGTTGGCGATCCGTGGATCTTTGGCAGCGTCGGTCAGATCGACTTTGGTCGGAGGTGGGCGCGGGATCATGCGGTCGCCTCGCCATCGCGAAGGGTGCGGTGCCGGCTCTGGATGCGTTCCTGCACGGTGATGGCGGCGTACACCCGGGTCAGTGCGCCAGCGACGCCGTGAGCGCGTCGAGTGAGGGCGCATGGTCTAGGCCGTCGATGGCGGCCTCGATAGCATCCGCCCTCGCCGCCGCGCGCGTTGGATCGGGATCATGGCGGTTGCAGCAGTCGCGGAACTTCGCCCGGAGCTGCGCCTCGCTCATCTCGCGCCCCGGTGCGCCGGTCCAGCGCGCAACGCGCGTCTCGGCGCGGCGCCCGTCTTGGAGGATGACGGTGACGCGGTCGGGATCCTCGGGATCGACGTTTATCTCGGGGCGGAGCGGGCGCCGCGCCTCGACGGAGATCCGCCCCGTGAGCGCGAGGAGGTCCTGGCGGGCCAGCGCCGCGGGGGTGAAGTCTTCACTCGTGCAGCTGCCGGTGGCCAAGGCGACCGCGGCGCACCAGGGCATGCTGAAGAGGGCTTCGGTCGGATCGCGCGGCACGCCGAAGGGTAGGATGGCCAAGTGGAAGTCGGGCAGTGAGATCGTAGCGCGCGCGATCTCGTTCGCTGAGGAGAGGCCGAGGCGCTCGTGCAGCTCGAGCGCCCCGTCGATGCCGCGGTGGGTGTAGCCGCAGGAGGGGTAGAGCTTCGCGCCCAGGCCAAATTCCTCAGTGCCCCAGGGTGCCCCGAGCTTGGCGAAGGCGCGATCGAAGGCAGCGGCGCCGTCGGGCACGAGGAGCGAGGCGAAACTCACCGGGCCGTCGAGCGCGCCTGCATAGGCCGTGGCACCCGCGCGCCCGAGCCCTGCGGCCAGGAGCCCCGTCTTGGCCGAAAAGCCCGCGTGGAGCGGTTTGCCCATGGTGCCAAATTGGCTGACATAGCCCGCGGCGAGCGAGGTTGTCAGCGAGACGGCGGCGGCGGTTTGCCTCGCATCAAGCCTCATGAGGCGCGCAATCGCGATGCTCGCCCCGATCGAGCCAAGCGTCGAGGTCGTGTGCCAGCCGCGATTGTAGTGACCCATGTTGACCGCCTCGCCGAGGCGGAAGATGGCCTCGAGGCCCACGAGATAGGCGTCGAGCAGCGCGCGGCCCGTCGCCTGACCTGACATCGGCCGGTCCGTGACGGCGGCGAGGAGTGCGGGAACCAGCACCGCGCTCGGGTGATCGTTGGCTTGGAGCGTGTAGTCGTCGAGATCGAAGGCATGGGCTGAGGCGCCATTGGCCATGGCAGCCCAGGGGGCGGGCAACCGCTTTCCCGTGCCATAGACGGGAGCCTTGCCCGTCCCCCAACCCTCGGCCGCCCGGATCGCGACCTCTGTCACCTTTGACGAGGCGCCGAGCAGCATGCAGCCGATGGTGTCGAGGAAAGCGCGCTTAGCCGTGGCAATCGCGGCCTCGGGATGGCTCGCGACCGGCACGGTCGTGGCGAACTGGGCAAGGCGCTCGATCGCGGTTGTCATGGTGGCTCTCAGAGGCTGCGCGCGAGACGGTTCGCGTCGAGCATCGCGGCATGAATGTCGCGTGCGGCCACGGCGTCTCCGATCCTGAAGAGCATGTAGCGACCCTCCCTGTTCGCGGTGTCGGGCTGTGGTGCGAGCGTGAGCAGCGCGTCGATATCGGTCTCGCCGAGGTTGCGTGCACCGGCTTTGAGGCTCTGCCATGGCCCGTCGGCGGGCACGGTGCAGCGGTCGATGGCGACTTGGGACACGGGGCGCTCGACGCGAAGACGCGCATAGGCGTTCCAGAGTGTGGCAACGAGGCCATTGCCCTCCCGCCTCAGCCCGAGGAGCCGGTGATCCGGCGTCAGCTGCGCGCCGGCGCGGTAGAGATTGCGGAGGTAGACCGGGAAGTTCTGCCCACCGATCCCGCGGCCCACCTGCCGATCCGGGGTGACGATCTCGACGCTGACGCCCCCCTCCGTCAGCCAGTCCGCCGTCGAGAGCGCCCCGTGCCCGCCCGTCTCATCATAGACCATGACCTCCGCGCTCGGCTGGACGGCACCCGAGAGGAGGTCCCAGGTGCTGACGGCTAGCTCGCCGCCGCCATCGGGCAGCTCGGTGTCGGGCACGCCGCCTGTGGCAACGATCACGACATCGGGCGCGTCGTAGAGCAACTCCGGACCGTCGATCCAGCTGTTGCAGCAAGTCTCGATACCGAGACGCGCGATCTCATCGGCGAGCCAATCGGCGATGCCCACCATGGAGCGCCGCCACCCTGCGCGGGCTGCGAGCAGCACCTGCCCGCCTAGCCGAGGTGCGGCCTCGTGCAGCGTGACGCGATGGCCGCGCAGCGCGGCCACCCGGGCGGCCTCCATCCCCGCTGGGCCGCCGCCGATCACCGCGATGCGCCGCGGCGCGGTGGCGGGTGGGATCGCGTGGGGCAGGGCGATCTCACGCCCGGTGGAGACGTTGTGGACGCACAGCGCTTCCCGGCCGCCATAGATGCGGTCGATGCAGTAGCCGGCGCCGACGCAGGGGCGGATGCGGGCCTCCTCGCCGCGGGCGAGCTTCACGCCGATCTCGGGGTCGGCCATGTGCGGACGCGTGAGCCCTGCCATATCGACATGCCCCTCGGCCACCGCCCAATCGGCCGTCGCCGGGTCCGAGAGGCGGGCGGCCTGGAACACCGGCAAACCGCTCGCAGCCTTCACCCGCGCGGCCAGGGCCACATAGGGGGCAGCCCCGAAGGCCATGCCCGGGAAGGTCTCGGCGAGGCCATGATCGGTCCCACCATAGGCGCCGTTCACATTCAGGAAATCCGCCGTGCCCTGAGCGCCGATCAGGCGAGCGAGGGCGATCCCCTCCCCTGCGTCCATGC
>JBCCLX010000274.1:0-6366 GCA_039026635.1 Pseudomonadota bacterium | reverse complement strand
GGACCGCCGCTCTGCAGCGTCACACCCGCAAAATCGGTAAAGGCAATGAAGTCGTTTTCGCCAAAGCCCGGCGGGAAATCCTCGATCCCGCCGTTCGGCGAGTTGCCGATCAGGGCCGCGAGATCGATCCCGTTCGGCAGGTCGTTGATCGGATCGCCCTGGATCAGGACCAGAAAGCCGTCGCTGTTGGGATTGATGTTGGGATCTTCCAGATCGAAGACGGCGACGGTGCTGGTGCGCGCCTGATCGTTGAAGGTGTAGCTGATGCGGGTGAAGATGTTGCCGAAGACCTCGATCTCTTCGCTGGTCGCCGGGTCGGTGAGCACGCCCTCGATCGATTCAGTACCATCGAGCCCGACGATCCCCGTCGCCTCGGTCATGAATTGCAGAGAACGCAAACCCTCGACGATAAACTGTTCATCATTGTTTCGGCTGTCGAGGAAGAGGGCCTCGACGAGATAGGTGTTGAGCATGGAGCGCCCCGCTGATGTGAGTCCGTGACCGGTCGATAAAGCCGCGTTGGGGCGCCGCTGTCAGCTAGCGATGCGCGTGTTCCGAGGATTTTGCTCGGGCAATCTGCCGCGCCCCCGGGGCAGGCCGCGGGTCGTCGTGGTCTCGGTCACAGGTTGTGGCGGTTACGCCTCAGCCGAGCAGGGCGCGGGTGGCCTCAGCGACGGCCTCCGGCGTGATCCCGAAATGGGTATAGAGATCCTTGTAGGGGGCGGAGGCGCCGAACGAGCTCATGCCCACGAAGGCCGCCTTGGCCTCCCGTCCGCGCTCAGCCGTCAACCAACGATCCCAGCTTTGCGAGACGCCTGCTTCGACGGCGACCCGCACGGGACCGGCCGGCAAGACGCGTCGGCGATAGGCCTCGTCCTGTGCGGCGAAGCGCTCCATGCAGGGCATCGAGACGACGCGCACGCCGATGCCTTCGCGCTCCAGCATCGCCTTCGCGCCCATCGCGATCTCGACCTCCGAGCCGCTCGCGATCAGGACTGCGGCACGCTTGTGATCGGCCTCCGCCAGCACATAGGCGCCGAGCGCGGTCTGGTTCTTGGAGACGTGCTTGACGCGCTGTGTGGCGAGGTTTTGCCGTGAGAGCGCGAGGACCGTGGGCCCGTCCGCTGTGCTGAGCGCAACCTCCCAGGCCTCGGCCGTCTCGACCGCATCGGCCGGGCGGATCACCTGGCAGTTGGGCATCGCGCGCAGCGCTGCTAGATGTTCGACGGGCTGGTGCGTCGGCCCATCCTCGCCGAGGCCGATGCTGTCATGCGTCATCACATAGACGACGCGTTGGCCCATGAGCGCCGAGAGCCGCATCGCAGGGCGCGCATAGTCCGAAAACACCAGGAAGGTGCCACCGTAGGGGACGACGCCGCCGTGCAGCGCCAGGCCGTTCATGGCCGCTGCCATGCCGTGCTCGCGAATGCCGTAATAGACGTAGCGTCCCTTGCGATCGCTCTCGTCGAAGACACTGAGATCGGGGGTCTTGGTGTTGTTCGAGCCCGTGAGATCGGCTGAGCCGCCGATTGTCTCGGGCACCACCGGGTTGATGGCGGCGAGCGCCATCTCCGAGGCTTTGCGGGTCGCGACCGTCGGGCGATCCGCGACCAGTTGCTTGCGCAGTTTAGTGAGCGTGGGCACGAGTCGTGTCGGCATCTCACCGGCTATGATGCGCTCGAACTCGGCGCGCTTGCGATCGCTCAGGCCGGCCAGGACCGCCTGCCAGGCCGCGCGGGCCTCTGCGCCGCGGGCGCCGAGTGCGCGCCAGTCGGCCGCGATGTCCTGCGGCACCTCGAAGGGGCCGTGCGGCCAGTCATGCGCGGCCTTGGCACCAGCGATCTCATCATCGCCAGTGATCGCGCCATGCGCCTTGGCCGTGTCCTGCAGCGTCGGCGCGCCGAGGCCGATATGCGTGGCACAGGCAAGTAGCACCGGGCCCTTCTGCTTGGTCGCCCAGTCCAGGGCGGCCTCGATCTCGGCGGTGTTGTGGCCATCCACGCGGCGCGTGACCCAACCAGAGGCTGCGATCCGCGCTTCCTGATCCGTCCGATCTGACAGGCTGACCTTGCCGTCGATGGAGATCCCGTTGTCATCCCAAAGCACGATCAGGTTCTTGAGGCCGAGGCGACCGGCGAGCCCGATGGCCTCCTGGCTCACACCCTCCATCAAGCAGCCATCGCCGGCGATCACCCAGGTGCGGTGGTTGCAGATCTTGGCGCCAAACCGCGCGCGCAGGCTCTCCTCGGCAATCGCCATGCCGACGGCGGTGGCCAGGCCCTGGCCGAGGGGGCCTGTCGTCGTCTCGATGCCCGGGGCATGGCCGTGCTCGGGGTGGCCCGCCGTCGGCTGGCCGAGCTGACGGAAGCCCCGCAGCGCCTCGATCCCCATGCCCGGATATCCCGCCAGATGCAGGAGCGCGTAGAGCAGCATCGAGCCATGACCGGCAGAGAGCACGAATCGATCTCGATCCGGCCAATCCGGCGCGGCCGGGTCGAAGCGGAGCTGCTTCTCGAAGAGCACCGTGGCGACATCCGCCATGCCCATCGGCATGCCCGTATGGCCCGAGTTGGCGGCCTTCACCCCGTCGAGCGCCAGGGCGCGGATGGCGGCCGCCATGCGGAAACGGCGCGGATCGGCCGCCTTCATCTCGTCAATCGTCACGCCCATGCCCGCTTCCAGGCCTTCTGGCCCGGCCTCCTGTCCTCGCTGTGCTGTCTGTCCTCCATCTCGCAGGATGGATTTCCAGGCCGGCGGACGTTTGCCGGGCGTCGCTCGCCGGGTCAAGCGGGCGTGTCGACCCGATGGGCTGTCTTGCGGCTTTGGTGTCCCGCGCTGAGGCGATGAGAGCGGGATCCCCGTCTCGCGCTCTGGTGCGCGCGGGATCGTGTAGGCTCCAAGCGAGGCGGGCGATTCGCCCAGGCTGGGGTGCGCGCAAAGCGCGGCCAGCAGGGCGCCGAGCAAGGAGTGTGCATGGCAGGGATCGAGAACGCACTGGCCCGCCTGGAAGCAGCCATCGCGGGGGTTGAGGCACGGGTGGCGGCGGCCGACGTCGGGCCCAGCGCCGTGCCAAGGGCCGGCACGAACGGGGAGCAGGGTCAAGGCATCCGCGATCTCTTCGGCGACGATCGCGAGGTGCTGCTGGCGCGCATCGCCAGCTTGGAGGCGCAGGCGCGCGAGGACGAGGCGCTGCGTATCGAGGCTGCCGCGGCTGTGCAGGCGGCGCTCGAGGATCTGCGGGCCGTCTCGGAAGAGGCCGCAGGGACGGAGGACCGCCATGCCTGAGGTGACGATAGAGATCGCGGGGCGAAGCTACCGCGTCGGCTGCGGCGCTGGGGAGGAGGATCACCTGCGCGCCCTGGCCCTGCGCCTCGACACGGAAGCGCAAAAGCTCTCCCGCGGTGCGAGCACGATCCCAGAGGCACGCCTGCTCTTGATGACGGCGCTCGTGATCGCCGACAGGCTCTGGGAGTGTCAGAAGGAGATCCGGGCGCTGGAAAAGCGGCTCGAGACCACGGCGACCCCTTCGGCCGAGAGCGGCGATTCGGATGCCCCGGATGCTGCCCACGCCCGCGAGGCCGCCTTGATCGCGGAGATCGAGGGCTTGGCAGCGCGCCTCGAGGCGATCGCGCCGGGCTGACCAAGCCCGGCGACGGCGTTTCTCAGCGGTAGCGTCGGCCTCGCACAACCGCCATGCCGGTGAGAGCGAGCCCCCCAATCAGCATCATGCCCAGCGCGACGGGCGACTGAGCGACGAGGGCTGGGCCAGAGCCGTCACGCGTGGCCGCCTGGGCCGCACCGATCCAGGCCATCGAGAACGCCGCCGGCGTCTGCCCGCCATCGGCCGCAACCACGGGGCCCGCGCCCTCGTAGGTGTAGCGCAGGCTGATCCCGTCCTCCGGCGCCGTCAGAGCGATGCTCGCCTCGATCACCCGGCACCGATCCCAATCGCCCCGCTCATCGCAGACCATGGCGATCGCATCCTCGATCGTCGTGAGCCGGAGGCTGATCGTGGCAGACGGTATACCCTCGAAGGCCGCGGGGTCGAGATCGAGCGAGAGCGCCACAGGGCTTCGCTCGGCGCTTTCGAAGAGACAGCTCGCCATACCGCTGCAGCCTACCGCCGGGCTATCGAGCACCTGGGCATGCAATACCGTGCCCTCGGGCCCCAGCACCTCGAGCCGGGTCGAGAATTGGGCCTCGATTGCCACCGGCTCACTCGCCTCATCGAGGGGCAGGCCGTCCCCGATGGTGGCAGAGAAATCCTGTTGGACCTGCAAGGCGAGGTCGAGGCGGACGCTGTGGAGCCGTCCCTGTGCCGGATCGGCACCGTCGAAGCGGAGCGCTTCGATGACCGCCAGCGCGGTCTGCGCTCGATCATCCTCTCGCGTGAACAAAAAATCCCGCACGACGCTCTGGCCGTCGACGGTGTTTGTCTGCGTCGTCGTGCGCAGCTCTGGCGGCTCGTTGGCAAAGGCCGGGGCGCTCCCGGTCAGCAAAACTGCAAGCATGGCCGTGCCGATGGCGGTGGGGCGCTGCAGAGCAGGCACGGCGGGCAGGCGGGGCATGGTGTCCTCCATAGCAGGAGGGAGCGCGTCCCTTGGCGCCCCCTCGGTTCAACTGGGGCGTGCTCCATAGGGCGCCTGCCCGCGCCCGCCTGTGACGCGACGCACAGGGAGCAAAACAGTTGCACAGAAAGACGCAAAATCCCCCTTTGCCCGCACAGGGCGCAGTTTTCGGGGGTCTTACGCGCCTTTGGGCGCTGCCGCGGGTCGGTTCGGGATCGTATGGGGAAAGGTGTCGCGCAGGACTTCATAGCGGACGAGCACCATGCCGGCACGGCGATAGAACATCATCAGATCGCGCCAGGGTTGCACAGCGCGCGCGAGGCCTGTCATCGCCACCGTGATGGTGCCCACATCCGTCACCCCCTGTATCACATACCACCCACCGATCAGCAGGATCGCCGTCATCCCCGCGCCGTTGAGGAGGTTCATCACGAATTTGGTCGTGAGCTTCACGCGGAAGATGCCGACGCGGGCTTCGTAGATCCGGTCGAAACAGGCCTCGGTTTCCTGCTCGATCGCCTGCAGATCGGAGCGGGCGATCCGGTCGGTCCCTTCGCGCAGCGCTGCCACCCGGGCCCGGACAAGCGCGTTGATCCGTGACTGGGTGAGGAAGGTTGCGAGGCCCTGCGGGATCACGACGGCGGCCACGATGATCCCGAGGATCGCGCTCTGTGCTGCGATATAGACGAGGACTGTGAGAAGCGTGCCCAGTTGCAGGAGTGGCAGGGTGATCGAGTCCCCCGCAAAGACACCGATCTGCTCGGCCTCCGAAGAGATCATGGTCACGGCGGTCCCCGTGCCCGGCGCAGTCGGCTCGCTCGGGTCGCTGCCCATGCCATGGAACTCGACCAGCCGGCCATAGATCCGGTTTCGGATCTCGCGGATCGTGTCCTCGCCAAGGGAGGCGCTGATGAATTGGATGACGAGCTTGAGCCCGGCCGAGAGCGCCGTCACCGCCATGAAGCCGAGCGCGAGCCAGAGGAGGACCTGCGCATCGGTGTCCTCGACGACGTGGTTGATGATGTCCTTCTGCAGTTCGAGCGGTGCTGCTGCCAGCAGCGAGAGAGCGATGGAGAGCGCGATCAGCGCGATCTGACGCTTCCAACTGAAGGCCCAGATCACGCGGTAGAACTCGATCATGATGGCGCTCCTTCCGCTCGCCGCGCGCATGCGTCGGCCGGGACCCTAGGCAGGCGGCAGGCGAGGGTCTATCTTGGCAGATGGCGGGTGCTATCCTTCACGTTAGGGGACAGTTTCCTGGTGGCCTAAGCATTCTCGCGGGAGCCGGCTCTGTCCTTGACCGTGGTCTCGGGCACCTGGCGCCCACCTGGTTCTCCAGGCTCGCGAGGATCTGACACCCCGACGGTCGCGACGGGCCCGCCACCCCAAGTTTCGTCTCGTTCGCTGTGCTGCAGCTGCGTGGGCTCATGCTGCGCTTGCTTGATGCGATCCGCTGAGAGCGGTAGGGCGGAGGGATGGAGACGCTCGTCGAGATCAAGGCCACCGCCCGCAAGCAGGCTTTTGCCGCGCGCAAAGCCGCACATGCGGAGGGTCGTGCCGAAAAGGCAGAGGCTGCAGCAGATCACGTGATCGCCGCCCTCGGGCCCCTGGCGGTGGGGACCGTGGTGGCGGGCTACAGTCCGATCCGCACAGAGATCGATCCCCTACCGGCGCTCGCGCGGCTGGCTGAGGCGGGGGCGCGGATCGCATTGCCGGTGATCGCGGGTGCCGGCCTGCCGCTCGATTTTCGGGAGTGGCAGCCGGGCGCGCCGCTTGTGGACGGCCCATTCGGTGCGGC
>JBCCLX010000273.1:0-6413 GCA_039026635.1 Pseudomonadota bacterium | reverse complement strand
GTGGCAACAGCACCAAGTTTTGGCTGACGAGAGAGAGCCGTGCGATCCTCCAGGCTTTTGAATAGCATCACTACGCCAGCCGTGCGGCCGCCCATCTGCCGCGTATCGATGTGACCAAACCGCAGGCTGTGCTCGGCCGGAACACGGTCGCCTGCATGCAGTCGGGCATCTATTGGGGCTATGTGGGTCTCATCGAAGGGATCTGCGCACGCCTATCGGCCGAGCGCGGCGCTCCCATGAAAGTCATTGCCACCGGCGGGCTATCGCCGCTCTTCGCGCGCGGGACCAGCATGATAGAGGCCGTTGAAGCGGACCTCACCGTGCATGGCCTCGTGCTCATCCACGAACACAACATGAGGACGCAAGGCGTTCCGAAAGAAGGATAAATGAACAAACAGATCACGGGCGGACCGCTCGTCTACGTGCCCCTTGGGGGCGCGGGCGAGATCGGTATGAATTGCTATCTTTACGGCCTGGGAGAGGCGGCGCATCGGCGCTGGATCATGGTCGATCTCGGCATTGGTTTTGGGGATATGGAAACGGCACCGGGCGTCGAATTGATCGTGCCCGACATCACCTTCGCCCGCGAAGAGCGAGAGAACCTCGAGGCGATCTTCGTCACCCACGGGCATGAGGACCATATCGGCGGGCTCCCGCATCTTTGGCGGGAGCTGCGCGTGCCGATCTACGCGCGCGCTTTCACGGCCGAGCTCGTGCGCCGCAAGCTGCAGGAAGCGGGGATCGATCCCAAGGTCGTGAAGCAGGTGAGCTTGGGCGAGCGCGTGCGCGCGGGCGACTTCGAGGTCGAGTTCGTGCCGGTCACCCATTCGATCCCCGAGGCCTCGATGCTGGCGATCCGCACGCCCGCGGGCACGGTGGTCCATTCCGGGGACTTCAAGACCGATCCCGAGCCGCTGATGGGCCCTGCCTTCGATATCGCGCCCTTCGAGGCGCTCGGCGAAGAGGGCGTGCAGGCCTTTGCCTGCGACTCGACCAATGTGTTTCTCGAGGGCCATGCAGGCTCCGAGGCCGAAGTCGTCGACAACCTCGTCCGCCTGATCCGTGCCGCGCCGGGGGCGGTGGCGGCGACGAGCTTTGCCTCCAACGTCTCGCGCCTGCGCACCATGGCGATGGCGGCGGTCGAGGCCGGGCGCTCGATCGTCGTTGCGGGCCGGGCCATGCGCCGGATGATCGAAGTTGCGCAGCAGACGGGCTTGTTGACCGACTTTCCCACCACGGTGCCCGAAGACCGCGCCGGGGACCTGCCGGCGGCAGATCTTTTCTACCTCGTCACCGGCAGCCAGGGGGAGGCGCGGGCGGCGCTGGCGCGCATTGCCGCCGGGACGCATCCGACCGTCAAGCTCACCGAGGGCGACACGGTGCTGTTCTCCTCAAAGACGATCCCGGGGAACGAGGCCGGCATCTACCGCCTCTACAACCGCCTTTCTGAGAACGGTATTCGGGTGATCGACGGCGATATGGAGCGCATCCACGTCTCGGGCCATGCGCGTCGGGGCGATCTGGAAACCCTCTACAAGGCGCTCAAGCCGCGCGTCTCAGTGCCGCTTCACGGCGAGCATCGCCATCTGGTCGAGCATGCCGACAGCGCCCCGGAATGGGGCGCCGATGTCGCCGTTGTTGCGCCCAATGGCGCCCTCGCGCGGCTCGACGGCAATCACCCGGGCAAGATCGATGAGGTTGAGACGGGGCGCGTCTACCTCGATGGCATCGTCCATATCGGCAGCCATGACGGGGTGATCCGGGAGCGGTTGCGTCTGGCGCGCCTGGGGCTGGTGATCGTCTCGGTGGTCGTCGACGAAGCGGGGGAGCTGATCGCGGATCCCGAGGTCACCTGCATGGGGCTTCCGGCTGAGGCCGAGGGTTGGAAGGGCACCCTTGCCGATGCCATGGCCGCCGCAGTGGACGAGGCCATAGATCAGGCGCCAAAGAAGCAGCTCCGCTCGGACAACGGCGTGGAGGAAGCGGTTGGTCGCGGCGTACGGCGCATCGCGGGCAAGCGGCTCGGGAAAAAGCCGCTCGTCACCGTGTTGATCCACCGGTTGGAGGACGAGTAGGGGCGGCCGCCTCGCAGCGGCTAGCCCCCCGTTCGTGCGTCAGAGGCGGGCCTGCCGATCAGAGAGCGATCAGGCGGCCTCGTCCTGCCCATCATCGAGCTCGCCCATGGCCTCTTCATCGGCCTTCTTTGAGCGGGTCTTCTTGAGCATGTGCTCAGGCACAGGGCGTAGCAGGAAGGCCGGTACATGGTCGCCGAGGCCGACGACCGGCGTGTCGTCGCTGCGATCCCTGCCGCGACCACCGCGGCTGCGCCGATCGTCGCGACGGCTCTCGCTGCGACGAGGCTCATCCGAGCGACGGTCTGCCTCAGGCGCCCCATCGCTCTCCCGGCTCCGCCCACGGCGGCCCCGGCTCCGGCTCTCGCGCGGGCTGTCGCCCTGGCTCTCGGGGCTAGAATCGGCGGCAGGCGCTGCGGCCACCGCCGTTTCGGGCACGGCGACCTCCGGGATCGGCTTGCCGATCAAATCCTCGATGCGTGCCAGATACTTATCGTCGGAGGGCGTGAAGATCGTGAAGGCGGTGCCATCGCGCCCCGCCCGTCCCGTGCGCCCGATGCGGTGGACATAGTCCTCCGGATGCGTCGGCACGTCGTAGTTCACCACATGGCTCACGTTCGGGATGTCGAGCCCACGGGCGGCCACATCCGAGGCGACCAGGATCTTGATGGTCCCATTGCGGAAACCATCCAGCGTCGCCATGCGCACCGACTGGTCGAGATCGCCATGCAGCGCGCCGCAGTTGTAGCCATGCTTGTCGAGGCTCTTGTAGAGCACGCCCACATCGCGCTTGCGGTTGCAGAAGACGATGGCGTTGCGGAACTTCTCACCCTCATCATCGAGCAGCCCGCGCAGCACCGCGCGCTTCTCGCTATCGGTGCGATCCCGGCGCGAGGGGGTGAACTTCGCAATCCCCTGGCGCACCGTGTCTGCCGTGTTGCCCTGTTTGGCGACCTCCACGCGCACCGGCGTGTGCAGGAAGGTGTCGGTCAGGCGCACGATCTCCGGCGCCATGGTCGCCGAGAAAAACAGCGTCTGACGGCTGAGCGCATTGGTGAGATTGAAGATGCGCTCGATGTCCGGGATAAAGCCCATATCGAGCATCCGGTCGGCCTCATCGACGACCAGCACCTGGATGCCCGTCAGCATCAGCTTACCGCGCTCGAAATGGTCGAGCAGGCGGCCCGGGGTCGCGATCAGCACATCGACACCGCGATCGATCAGCTTGTCCTGGGCGGCAAAGTTCACCCCGCCGATCAGCAGCGCCATCGAGAGCTTGGTGTGCTTGCCGTAGGTCTCGAAATTCTCCGCCACCTGGGCCGCCAGCTCGCGCGTGGGGCAGAGGATCAGGCTGCGGGGCATGCGCGCCCGGGCGCGGCCTTTCTGCAGCATCGTGATCAAGGGCAGGGTGAAGGAGGCGGTTTTGCCGGTACCGGTCTGGGCGATGCCGATCACATCGCGGCCCTTCAATGCCTCGGGAATGGCCTGGGCCTGGATGGGGGTCGGGTTCTCGTAGCCGGCCTCGTCGATCGCCTTCAGAACTTTGGGATCGAGCTCGAGCTCAGAAAATTTCATGAACGTCCTTAGGTTGCCTATGGGGTTTGGCGGTTCCATGTGGCCGCCTTCCGCACAGCGACCCTGCTGCCCGGATCGGCAGCTTTCGTGGCGTCCACATGACGTCGAATGCCCCGAAAGTCAACGATTTGGCGTTTTGAGGGCGCTGTTTGCTACTTGCAAGGCCGGTGGGGCGGTGATGCAGGGCCGTGGCGTCAACGGTTTCTTCACGACTAATGCGCGAAGGTTAGAGCCGTTGCGCGTCGTAGTTGTGTCAATCTGTGTGCTGAGGCCTGTGTGTCATGTCTGCTCGCTATACCGTTCCCCCCCAGCCCATTCAGGGTGACGTTCAGTTTGCGGAGCTGCTCCTCGCGCTGCAGACACCGGAGGCTCTCCAGATCGGCCTTCTGATTGCCGCCGTGGGCCTGTTTCTCTTCCTACGAGAGATTGTGGGGCGCAGTCATGACCGTATCGCACCTCGTCAACACCGTGACGAGCGGCGGCGCAGTGAGATCAGCGCCTGCCGCGCTGCCCGATCCCGCCGCGTCGCGCAGACAACGCTGGACTACTGAGCCCAGCGAGGTCCCTGCATCCTGGTGCGCCGGCCTGCGCAGAACACCACAGTTTCGTCAGAGAGCGCTGTGATACACAGGTGCCATGGATGATCTTCTGGTCGACAGCCTGCTGAGCGTGTTGAGCCATTTCGGTGGCGTCTTCGTGCCGTCGAGCCGGATCTTTGGGCTTTATCTCGTCTCCGCCTTCGTACTCGCGGCAGTCACCTTCCTTTGGTACGCGCGCCAGACCGATGCGCGCGCGCGTCCGGAGGGGATCGAGCGGGGGCTCATCGGTTATATCTTCGACACCCGCATCTTCGGCCATCGCTCCACCGCGCAGGATTGCGTCTGGTTCTTCTTCAACGGGCTGATCTTCTACGGTGTCGTCGCGCAGCTGATGGTCAGCGCCCATACGCTCTACGCGCTCTTCGGTGCGGGGCTCGACAGCGCCTTCGGCACGCCCGAGGCCCCGCTCTTCGCGGCCACGCCGCTGACGACCGCGCTCTACACTCTGGCGGCTGTCCTCGCGATGGATTTCGCTGTGTTTCTCGCGCATTACCTCCATCATCGCCTGCCCTGGCTCTGGCCGTTTCACGCAGTGCATCATTCCGCCGAAGTGCTGACACCGCTCACGCTCTTCCGCATGCATCCGGTGGACCTGTTCCTCACGGGTCTTGCGATGGCCTGCTTCGTGGCCGGCGCCATGGCCCTCTTTGTCTGGCTCACGGGCGAGGCGCCGTCGGAGCTGACCATCCTGGGTGTGAACGTCGTCGTCTTCGCCTTCTATCTCGCGGGCTACAATCTGCGACACAGCCATATCTGGCTCAGCTACCCGCCCTGGCTCAGCCACATCCTAATCAGCCCTGCGCAACACCAGACCCATCATTCGGTGGACGAGAAGCACTGGGACCGAAACTTCGGCCTGATCTTCGCGTTCTGGGACTGGATGTTCGGCACGCTCTATGTGCCCCGCGGCTATGAGAGGCTGACCTACGGCCTCTCGCGCGCGCGGCCGAACCCCTATGGCTCCGTCTTCGCGCTGATGTTTCGCCCCTTCGTCGAATGTTGGATCGCGCTCTCGGCGCCAGAGCCAGAGCCGGGGCAGGGGCTGGGGACGGGGCGTCTGCGCTGGATCGGTCTGGTGCTGATCTTGATGGCCGCCATCGGCCTCACCGTGCTCGGTGTGCGCGGCACAAGCGCCGGGGATCAACGCCCGCTCCCCTCGGTCCATCTCGAGGCGCTCACCTGGACCGAGGTGGACGCCGCCCTCAAGGCAGGTCGACGAGCGGTGATCGTCCCGACCGCGGGGATCGAGCAAAACGGTCCCCATGCGATCCTCGGCAAGCACGCTCATATCGTCCGCGAAACCGCTGAGCGGATCGCGCGCGCTCTGGGTGACGCGCTAGTCGCCCCCGTGATCGTGCACACGCCCCAAGGCGCGATCGGCGCTGAGGCAAAGGGTCACATGCGTTGGCCGGGGACGATCAGCCTGCCCGAGAGCGTCTTCGAGGCGCTTCTCGAGGCGTCGGCCCGGAGCCTTGCGTCTCACGGCTTCACCGAGATCCTGCTGATCGGCGACAGTGGCCCCAATCAGGAACCACAGGCCCGGGTCGCAGCGCTGCTGGCGGCCGAATGGGCCGAGGGAGAGACGGTGATCCGCCACATCGGCGATTACTACGATCCCCGCGCCAATGGTCAGATCGCCTGGCTGGAGGCTCGCGGGTTCGGGCCCGACGAGATCGGCACGCACGCCGGCCTTCGCGATACGGCGGAACTCTTGGCCGTCCACCCCGAGGGCGTGCGTGCGGCGCCCCTGGATCCACCGCTCTTCCGCCATTCCGGCCGGGATGGGAATTGGCGCGCCGCCACGGCAGAGATCGGTGAGGCGATGCTGATGCTGAAGGTCGAGGCCGCCTTGCGCGAGATCCGCGCGGCGCGTGCCCCGATCAACTGAGCTGCGTCAGCCGAGTGCTTCCTTCGTCGCGCTCAGCGTCACTTCCGGATGGTCGCGCTCGGCGCGGTCGATGTCGAACTGGATGCGGGTCAGGAACACCGGATCGCCGTCATGATCGGCCGCCATCTGCCCGCGATAGGCTTTCGTGAAGGCCTCGACCGCATCGCCTGAGCCACTGACCCAGCGGGCGGAGCTGTACTGGGTCGGCTCGAAGCGCACGGGCAGGCCGTACTCCAGCTCGATCCGGCTGGCGAGCACCTCGAATTGGAGCTGACCGAC
>JBCCLX010000272.1:0-6448 GCA_039026635.1 Pseudomonadota bacterium | reverse complement strand
TCTGGCGCGCGGGAGGAGTATCGCGATCTCTGCTGGGCCCGTGACGATGCGCTTCTCGCCGCCTTTTCCGGGCTCTGCGAGGAGCTCGAGACCGAGGGAGCCTATGGCTACGATGCGCGGCGGACCGCCATGGCGATCTATGCCATGGAGGAGGGGCTGTGGCTGCGCCTGATGCTCGGCAATGGCGGGCTTGAGCGCGCAGATGCGCTGGACATCGCGCTGGCGATGCTGGGCACGCTCTTCCCCCGCCACTTCGAACCAGATGGCGCAGTGCGCGCGGCTGCCTGATCGGAGCCTTGCCATGCCTCTCAGGCCTGGCTGAGGAGCCGTGCGTTCTCCGTCGCGACGGCCTCTTCCCCTGGGCTCGTCTCCATCGTCGTGACGGGTACGGCGGTGCGGAGGTGATCGTGATGGCTGCGCACGCCGTACTCCAGATCCGAGAGGATGAAGCCCTCGAAGGCGGGTGAGCTCATGGACTCATTGGACCAGATCGTCAGCTGCACATCCTCCTCCACCGTTTCCCGATCGATCCGCATGGCGAGGTAGCGCGCGACACGCTCGCGCCGCGTCTCATCGGCAAGGCGGTAGATCCCGCCGCGCAGCTGGGTCTGGTTCGTGGAGATCGGGAATTCCTGGTAGAACTGCACAAGCTCCGGGGTTGCTGCGATCACCAGGTTGGGGAAGAGGCTCCAGTAGGGCCAGGCCTGATGCAGGGTCTCGGGCAGAGCCATCCGCGGCGCGGAGGCCGCCACATAGTGGCGCACGCTCCACCGCCGGCGTCCTTGGCGGGCGAACCGCGCCATCGTGCGGCTGATCCCGGCGACAAAGGGCTCGTCCAGATAGTCGTGGCCGTAAAGGTCCTGCAGCGCCGGATGGGCCATCGCGACGTGATACCCTTCGTTGTCCACATCGCGCACGGATTTCCAGTTGACCGGCGAGGTGTCGGTCCAGATGGGGCCTGTCGAGACCATATCGGCCATGCCATAGGCCGCCATCTCCTCTTCGAAAGGCGCCATCAGTTCGGCGACCGAGGGCTGCGGGCCTGGTGCGAAGCGGACGAAGACGAAACCCTGCCAGATCTCGGTATCGATCGGCAGGAGCCCGTGCTGTTGGCGGTCGAGAGGAGGCAGCGTGTCCGGCCGGGCGGCCCCGCGCAGCGTGCCGTCGAGATTGTAGACCCAGCCATGGAAGGGGCAGACCAGCGCACTGCGGCAATGGCCCTGCTCATCGGCCACGACGCGGGAGCCGCGATGGCGGCAGATGTTGTGGAACCCGCGGACGATGCCGTCGCGTCCACGCACGATCAGCGCCCGTTCGCCGACGGCATCGAAGGCGAGATAAGCGCCGGGCTCGGCCACATCGGAGACATGGCAGGCGACCTGCCAATGGGTGCGGAACAGTGTCTGCTTCTCCACCGCCGTCAGCGCATCGCTGTGATAGGTCCAGGCCGGCAGGCCGCGGCGGTCCCAGCCCTCGGGGACGGAAATGTCACGCCCGGCTGTTGCTTCGTCTCGCATCGCTCGCTCCCACTTCCCGTTATTGAACCGGCGTTCAATAATACTCTCACAAGAAGCGATTCGTCAGCAAGCGCCGTTGCGGTGCGGAGAGAGGATTTGATGGGCCCCGAAGGCATGCCGGATATTCCAACGCAAGGCAGTTCGGAGACCGCCGAGGCCGACCGTCTTCACCACCTTCACCCCTGGGAGGCGCTGGCGAGTTGGCGGTCCAATGAGCGCTATGTGCTGACGCGCGGCGAGGGGATCCATCTTTATGACGAAAGCGGCCGGCGGCTGATCGATGGGCCCGGGGGCATGTGGTGCGTGAACGTCGGCTATGGCCGGCGTGAGATCGCCGAGGCGATGGCGGAACAGGCGATGACGCTTGCCTATGCCTCCCCCTGGGCCGCCGCCCATGGTCCCGGTGCGGCGCTGGCCGAGCGGTTGGCGCGCCTCGCCCCCGGTGACCTCAACAGCGTGATGTTCACGACCGGGGGCTCGACGGCTGTCGATACGGCGCTGCGCACGATGCAGTTTCTCAACAACCGCCTCGGCCGGCCGGAGAAGAAGATCGTGATCGCGCGGGAGAAGGGCTATCACGGCTCGACCTATCTCTCGGCCAGCGTGACGGGCAAGGAGCGGGACAAGAGCTGGTTCGATTTCGAGGACCGGCTCGTGCACATGCTGCCCGACGTGAACCCCTTCATCCGGCCCGACGGCATGTCGGAGGAGGCCTGGTGCGACGCCAAGGTGGCAGACCTCGAGCGCGCAATCGTCAAGCTCGGCCCAGAGCGCGTTGGCGCCTTCATCGCCGAGCCGATCCTGTGCTCGGGTGGCGTCGTGATCCCGCCCAAGGGCTATCACCAGCGCACTCTCGAGGTCTGTCGCAAGCACGATGTCCTCTACATCTCGGATGAGGTGGTCACGGCTTTCGGGCGCCTCGGCGAATGGTTCGCGTCCGAAGCGGTCTTCGGCATCGAGCCGGACATGATCTGCTGTGCGAAGGGCCTCACCTCGGGCTACCAGCCGCTTGGCGCCTGCATCATCTCCGACAAGGTGCTCAACCGGATGACGGGGGCGGATCACGATGTGCTCTTCCCCAACGGCTACACCTATTCGACGCATCCCGTGGCCTGCGCTGCGGCCATGGCGAATATGGACATCATCGAGCGCGAGGATCTGCTCGGCCACGTGCGCCGGATTACGCCCCAATTCCAGGCACGGCTGGCGGCGCTGGAAAGCTCGCCCGTGATCGGCGATGCCCGCGGGATGGGGCTGCTCGGCTGTGTCGAGGGGCTGACCGAGGCGGGACGGCGCACGCCGCTGGGCCTGCAGCGTGACCTGGGCGCCCGGCTGGACGCGGCCTGCGAAGCGCGGGGGCTGATCGTGCGGCCGCTGATCAACATGTGTGTCTTCTCGCCGGCCTTGATCATCACCGAAGCGCAGATCGACGAGATGTTCGACATTCTGGAGGACGCCGTTGCAGAGGTGGCGGGCGATCTGGGGGCTGCTGCCTGAGGCCGCCCATGTTTCACATGCACAGCGTCTTCGATCTCAAGCCGCAGGTGAGCCCCGCCTGCTTCGAAGCTGCATGGGACGCGTTGATCGCGCATCTGATGGCTGCGGATCTCGTGGTCTCGGGCAGCGCGCTATCCGAGCGTCGCAGCAGTTCGCCCCTCGATACGGATGAGGATCGCGGACACAGCTTCTTCATCGTGATGACGTTTCGCGACAAGGCACAGTCCGACGCCGCCTATGCCGCGATCGAAGCGCATGTGGAGCCAACGGCGCACCTGCATGTGACGGTGCTCGGCATGGTGACAGAGGCGATCTTTACCTGCTGGGAAGATCGCGTGCCCGAGGGGCTGCCGGCCGTTCAGGGGCGATAGCGCGCTTCGATGAGCCGCGTGCCGGCTTCCGTGGTCGTGGCGTAGCTGGTGCCGGCCTTCGCATAACCGGTCTCCCCCGCTACGAAGCGTTCGCCCTTGCCCTCGACCGTGCCCTCGACCGTGAGCGTTACGGCGCCTTCGAGGACGTGGAAGAGTACATGGCTCGGCGTCGGCGCAGGGGCGGTGGTGCCGCCCGCATGGCTGCGCAGGACGACGCTCATCTGGCCGCCCGCGTTCTGAAACCAGGTCTCCGCGTTCTCCAACGGCCCACTCGGCGACGCGCCGCTCATCGGGGGTTTGGTGATCAGCTCCAGCGTGGGGTTGCCCGTGCCCTCCGGGATCGGATCATCGACGATCATGAAGACTTTGCGGACGTATTCCGGCTGGGCCCATTGGCACTCGAAGCCTTTGGGAATGACGAAGGCCTCGCCGGCCTTCACGGTCACAGCGCCGCCCTCGGGCAGCCGCATCTCGATCGTGCCCTCCAGCAGCAGCATAAACTCGTCGACCGGATAGGGCCCCTTGGCATCCACGAAGGGCGTGCAGTCCCAGACGCCGGCCGAATAGCCGGTCGCCTCGTCCTCATCGCAGAAGGCGCCGCGCTGGACAGGCGCGCCGGATTCTAACGAATCGGGATCCATCGCCTCCCAATCCTCGAGACCCGTGCCCTGCCGATCCGAATGCATGACACGCTGGATCCCAGTCGTTCCGCTCATCGCATGCCTCTCTGAGGTGAAAGATTGTGCAGACGCCCTATGTCCGCGGAAGATCGCATCAGATACGCGGCCCATTGCGCATCTTTCGCCACACTCACGCTTGACTGCGGCAGATTGTCAATATCTCATTGACTGAACAGTCATTCAGTCGCGGGTCGAAACGCTGCCCCCGGCTGAGATCAAAGCAACGACTGCAACAGGGCGCATCACAGCAGCGGAGGACCCAAAAATGGATGTTGTGGACCAGATGAATGCCGTGCGTAGGGGCGAGCTTGATCGCCGTACGTTCAACCGTTCTCTCCTCGGGCTCGGCGTGGCGCTTGCCACCGTGCCCATGCCGGCGCGCCGGGCGCTGGCGTCCTCGGGCGATGAGGCGACCCTGTTTACCTGGGGCGGCTACGACATTCCCGAGCTCTTCACCTCCTATGAGGCCAAGAACAGCGCGCTGCCCAATTTCGCGACCTTTGGTGGCTCGGAAGAGGCGCTGACCAAGATGCGCGCGGGCTTCGTCGTCGATGTGGCGCACCCCTGTAACCAGGGTGTCCCGCGCTGGATCGCCTCCGGCCTCTTCCAGCCGCTCGACACCTCGCGTCTCTCGAACTGGGGCGATGTGATGCCCGAGCTCTACAATCTGCCGGGCAACGAGGTGGATGGCAGCTACTACATGGCGCCGATGGATTGGGGTCAGACCTCGATCACCTACCGCACCGATCTCTACGACCTCGAAGGGGCCGAAGAGAGCTGGGACATGCTCTGGAACGAGAAATACAAAGGCCGCCTCGCCTGCCTGGCCTCCGGGGGCGACACCTGGTGGTGCGGCGCGATCAAGGCCGGCGTGCCCTTCGAGGAGATCGCGACCGACGCGGCCTTCGACACGATTGCGGCCGTGATGCGCGAGCAGCGCCCGCTGATCCGGATGTACACCGACGACACGACCTCGCTGGAGCAGGCGCTGGCCTCGGGCGAACTTGCCGCGGCGCTGACCTGGAACGAGACCGCCGTGAGCCTGCAATCCGAGGGCATCCCGGCCAAATTCGCCAAGGTCAAGGAAGGCGCGCTCACCTGGGTCTGCGGCGCGATGATCCACAAGGACGCGCCCAACCTGGACAAGGCCTATGACGTCGTCGACTCGATGCTCAGCCCCGAGACCGGCGCCTTCCTGATCAACGACTACGGCTACGGCCACTCGAACAAGAAGTCCTTCGACGCGATCAGCGACGAGCGCCTTGGCGAGGTCGGCCTCACGCGCGATCCCTTCGAGATCCTGAATGCCGGCCACTTCCAGACCCCGCAGACGCAGGAATGGGAGAGCCGGATGAACACGCTCTTCGAGCAGATCAAGGCGGGCTTCTGATCCCCCTGATCCAACCGCCCCGGACGGCCGATGCCGCCCGGGGCCTTTGCGCTTCGAAGGGATGATGCCGATGGCCGAGATCGCCGCCCCGCCAGGCACCGCCGCGCAAGGGCAGAGCAGCCCCGCCGCGTTTCAAAGTGCCGCCCCTGCCAGCCGCGCGATACCACGTCCGGGCAAGCTCGCGAGCTTCTTGCAGCGCTATGAGATCCTGCGCGGCTATGTGCTCGTCTCGCCGGCGCTCTTGATCATGGTCGCCGGGATGGCGCTGCCGTTCATTGTGCTCATCATCATGAGTTTCTGGCGCACCGCCGGCTTCGACTTCATCACCGAGCCGAGCCTCACCAACTACGAAGCGATCGTCAGCCAGCCGATCTATGGCGCGCTCCTGGAGCGCTCGCTCTGGATCTCGGCGGCGGCGACGGTGGTGACGGTCCTGCTCTGCTATCCGATGGCCTATTACGTCGCCTTCCATGTGAAGCGTCACAAGACGCTCTGGCTCATCCTGATGACGCTGCCGTTTTGGACGAGCTATCTCCTGCGCGTTTTCGCCTGGAAGATCGTCCTAGGCTTCAACGGCATGATTAACGCGAGCCTCACAGGCATCGGCATCATCGATCAGCCGCTCGAATTCCTGCTCTACAGCCCCACGGCCGTGGTGATCACGCTGACCCATGCCTGGGCGGCCTTCGCGATCCTGCCGATCTATGTGAGCCTTGAGAAGATCGACCGCTCGCTCTTGGAGGCGGCGACCGACCTTGGCGACGGGCCCTGGACGCGTTTTTTCCGGATCACCCTGCCGCTCTCCATGCCCGGCGTGATCGCGGCGATGCTGCTCATCTTCATTCCCACCGTCGGCGACTACGTCACGCCGGCGCTCCTCGGCGGGCCGGATGGGATGATGATCGGCAATCTGATCCAGCTTCAGTTCGGCGCGGCCAACAACTGGCCCATGGGCTCGGCACTGGCGATCGTGATGATGGCGACCGTTGCTGC
>JBCCLX010000271.1:0-6469 GCA_039026635.1 Pseudomonadota bacterium | reverse complement strand
GTCTCGTTGTCCTCGTTGAAGCGTTGGAGGAAATGCTCAGCGAGCGCTTTGATATCGCCCGGCCGCTCTCGCAGCGGCGGCAGCAGGATGGGGACCACACAGATCCGAAAGTAGAGGTCAGCGCGGAACTCGCCCTGGGCAACGGCGGCCTCCAGATCGCGATTGGTGGCGGTGACGAGGCGCACATCGACCTTCATGGTCTTGGTGCCGCCGACGCGCTCGAACTCACCTTCCTGCAGCACGCGCAGGAGCTTGGCCTGAAAGGCCGCGCTGATCTCCCCGATCTCATCGAGGAACAGCGTGCCACCATCGGCCAGTTCGAACCGTCCCTTCTTCAGGGTGGCAGCTCCCGTGAACGCGCCTTTCTCATGCCCGAAAAGCTCGGACTCGAGCAGCGTCTCGCTCAAGGCGGCACAGTTGACCCGCACGAAGGAGCGTCCCCGGCGCGACGAGTGGTCATGAAGCGCCCGGGCGAAAAGTTCCTTACCCGTCCCGCTCTCACCGCGCAGCAGCACCGGCGCGCTCGTGCTCGCAACCTTCTGGATGCGCTCTATCACATCGGTGATGCGCGCGCTCGTGCCCACGATCCCGTCGATGAGCGTGACATCAGCGGCCGGCGCCTCCGCTTCGAGACGTTCGCGCATCTCCCCAAGGGCGCGGCGGTTGTCATCCATCGCGCGCGCCCGGTCGCGCGCCACGCTGTGACGAAAACCGAGCGCATGCTCAAGGAGCGAGGCGACCATCGTCATCACGTTGAGATCGTTCTTGGACTGCCCAGCGAAGTCGACCTCGTGGCAGCGATAGGCAGCGAGCACACCGATCACGAACTGGCTGCGAAACTGCTCACGCACTGGCACGGCCAACAGCGAGTGACGCCGTTCGCGCAGCCGCTCCGGCACCGCCTCCAACCCGAACTCGGCGCTCAGATCCCAGGACACGAGCGGGACGCCGGTTCGGAAAACCATCTGCGCCACGGCATCGGGCACATAATCATGCGCGCCCTCGACCTCCGGCGTTCCAAGGCCCGTTGCCGCAAGGACATAGGGGTTCACCTCGGGCTGCGGCGCGCCCTCGGTCGGCTCCACGAGCAGTGAGAGCGAACCGTTGTGCAGGCCGATAAAGCCGCTGAGGACGTTGAAGACGGCGGGCATGCTCTGCACCGGGTCAGGCGCCGCTGCAAAGAGCTTGGCAATCTCATAGACGGTGTCGAGGGCAAGTCGATCCGCCCAGCCGGTTGGATTACTCGTCGTGATGGGAAAGGGATCGTCGGTCGAGGCTCCGTTTTCAGTCCATGCTGTGGACGGCTTGTTCATCGGATGCTCCTTGCGCGCCGCGCGCTGGCTCAAATCCCGGTGCCGCCGCGGCGTTTCCTCGTCCCTCGAATGTCATAGCCTCTGCATTCGTTCTCCAATGAGTACACCGAATTTCGGAACTGCGAACCACCCTGCGGCAATCGGCACCTGCTTTTCGTGCTTTGCCACGATCTCAGCAGGGGTTTCGGGTCAAAACTGCACGCCTGCTGGGCAGGGTGCCTTTTTTGGCGACAGCTGGCCCGGCCCAGAAACGCCCTCTCATCACATAACCCTGACGAATCAATGTGTTGATCTCAGGCGACCTCCCGCGTGCGGCGGCGCTTGTAGGAGGAGGCAATGCCGAGGGCGCCGCGGTATTTGGCGACAGTGCGCCGAGCGATCATGAGGCCGTCCTTGCTCGCCCGCTCGACGATCGCATCGTCACTGAGCGGCTGCTCCGGATCCTCGTCCTTGATGATGCGGGCAACGAAGCTCAGCGCGGCATCGCGCGAAATCGCCTCCCCGTTGCCCGAGGGCACGGCGCGGGAGAAGAAGGCGCGAAGCGGCAGCGTGCCCGACGGTGTCTGGATCATCCGATCAGAGGTCGCGCGGCTGATGGTAGAGGAGTGAAGCTCCAGCTCCTGGCCCACGTCTTCGAGCGAAAGCGGGGTCAGATGCCCCGGACCGTTCTCCAAAAACGCCGTCTGGCGCGCCACGAGGACGGCACCGGTGCGCAACAACGTGTCGCCGCGCTGCGCGAGCGCCTGGGCGAGTGCATGGGCCTCAGCCAGAGCCGCTCGACGGAAGGCGCGGGCCTCGCGATCGCCGGCGCCATCGGGCAGGCGATCCGGCAAGACCGTGATCGTTGGGGTCGTGCTGCGATTAAGCTCGACCTGCCAGCCCGCAGGACCGCGCGTGGCGATCAAATCCGGGGGGAAGACCGGCGCGGGCTTATGGGCAAAGGCGAGGCCGGGCTTAGGGTCGAAGGCGCGAAGCTGGCGTGCGATCTCGGGGATGTCCTCGGGTTCGCAGTCGCAGATCTCGGCAAGTTCCTGGGTGCGCCCCTCGGCCAGCAGGTCGAGGTTGGCGATCAACATCTCGAGCTCCCAGGTGAGCGCATCCGCCTCCCGCGCCTGGAGCAGCAGGCACTCCGAGAGCGACCGGGCGAAAATGCCCGTGGGCTCCAGCCCATGAAGCGCCTGCAACACAATCTCTGCCCTGGCCAGCGGCACACCGGCTTGCGCGGCGATCGCGGGGACCGGCTGCGCCAACCAACCGGTTTCCTCAAGCGCCTCGGCAAAGCGCAGCGCCAGCATCCGATCGGCAGGGCTGGTGAAAGTGAGTTCGATCTGATCGGCAACATGGGCCAGGAGAGATGGCCGATCCGAGGTCAGCGCCGCAACCTGATCGAAGGCCTCCGCCTGATTGGCGAAATGGGCAGGTGGGCGATAGGCGATGCAGGGATTGCCCGCCGCCTTCTCCTTCAGATGCTCCGAGAGATCGCTGGAGGACATGCCGAGAATGGCGAGCGAGCTGATCATCTGCCCGCTCATCTGCATCATGCCGCGTTGCGACTGGGCCTGCACCATCTCCATGACGCTGTCCTCCCGCCTTTCTGGCGTCAGCCTTCGGCCTGATCCGTCGGGTCGGCGTTCAGAGTGCCATAGTTCGGCCCGCCGATCTCCCCGAAGAGCTGCAGCTGAGTCTCGAGGAAGTCGATATGGCCCTCCTCATCCTTCAGCAGCTGCTCGAAGATCCCCATGGAGACGTAGTCCCCCTCCTCATGGCAGACCTCGCGGGCCTCCTTGTAGAGCGCACGTGCCGAATACTCGGCCTCGAGATCGCACTCGAGCGTCTCCTTCACGTTCTCGCCGATGCGCAGCGGATCGAGGACCTGCAGATTGGGATGGCCTTCGAGGAAGATGATCCGGCTGATCAGCGTATCCGCATGGGTCATCTCTTCGATGCTCTCCTCGCGGCTCTTACGCGCCAGCTTCTGGTAGCCCCAGTCCTCCTGCAACCGGTAGTGCAACCAATATTGATTGACGGCCGTCAGCTCGTGACGGAGCGATTTGTTGAGGTATTCGATGACCTTCTGGCTGCCCTTCATCGATCACGTCCTTTCCGATCGGGGGTGGCTGGTCTGAGCCGTTCGAGTTCGCGCGCGATGCGCTGGTTGACGAGCGCACAGCAGCGCCCGCATTCGATCCGCCGGCCTGTCTGGTGAAAGACGCGGCCGGGGGTGAGCACGGCTTGCGGATCGCGGTCGAGTGCGGTCTCGATCGCGTCGGTGAGCGCGGCGCTCTTGAGCAACGTGCAGGAGCAGAGGATCACGGGCGGGCTCCGTCATGAGGCGCATTGCAAGGCCTCCGCCGGTGCGAGGCGTGGGCGGGCAGCCGCGGGCGTTCCATCGCCCGCAACGCTCACGATACGCCCAGCGTGCAAGGTCACAACCGTGTCGCAGAGCCGGCGCACCTCCTCAGGGCTGTGGCTGATCAGGATCATCGGCACGCCGGTTCGGGCATGCACACGAGCGATCAGATCCAGCGTGCGCGCCTTGAGCCCGGGATCGAGCGCGGAGACCGGCTCATCGAGGAGCAGCAGTTCCGGCTCGGCGAGCAGCGCACGGCCGATGGCGACGCGCTGGCGCTCACCACCCGAGAGGCGGCCCGGGCGAGCGGCGAGCAGTGGCCCGAGCTCGAGCGTGTCGACCACCTCGCGCCAGAGGGGCGTGCCCCGGCCCTGCGCGCCGTAGGCCAGATTGCGTGCAACAGACATATGCGGGAAGAGCAGCCCCTCTTGGAACACCACCCCGATGTGCCGGGCAGCGGGCGCGAGATGAGTGTTGCTGTGGCTGCAGAAGAGCGTGCGGTGGTTCAGGGTGATCCGCCCGCGCTCGGGCTGTAGATGGCCCGCGAGGCAGGAGAAGAGCGTCGATTTTCCGGAGCCGGACCGCCCGATCAGCCCAATGATCCCGCGCGCCGGCAGCGCGAGGTTGATGGCGAGCGTGAAGTCGCCAAGCCGGTGGTCGAGGTCGATCTCGATCATGCCGGCGCCTCCCGCCCGATCCGGCGCGAGACCAGCTCGGAGAGCATCAACGCCCCACCAGCCAGCGCCAGCGAGAGAAGGCAGAGGCGCAGGGCCGCGGCATCACCGTCAGGACTTTGCGAGACGGTGAAGAGCGCGAGCGGCAGCGTCTGGGAAACGCCTGGGATGTTGCCTGCCAGCGTGATCGTGGCGCCGAACTCACCGACCGCCCGCGCGAAGGCCAGCGTCATGCCTGTGAGGATCCCAGGCGCCAGCAGCGGCAGCGTGATGGTCGCGAAGATCCGCGCCTCCGAGGCACCCAGGCTGCGCGCGGCATGCGCATAGCGCGGGTCGATGGCCTCGGCCGATTGGCGAATGGCGCGCACGAGGAGCGGGAAGCCCACAACAGCGCAAGCGATGGTGACCGCATGGGCCGAGAACGCGATGCGCAGGCCGAGGTGTTCGAACAAGAGCCCACCGATAGGCCCATTGCGGCCGAGAAGGAGCAGCAGCAAGTAGCCGAGGACGACGGGCGGCAGCACCAGCGGCAGATGCACGGCGGCATTAAGCATCGCATGGCCCGGAAAGCGCCGGCTGCCGAGCAGCCAACCGAGCGCGATGGCAAAAGGCAGCGCCCAAAGCACCGCGAGCGAGGAGGCCCGCAGCGAGAGCATCAGCGCCTCTTCCTCCATCGCAGTCAGCATCTTACGAGCCCTCCGCCGACGATGTCTCGACGGCAAGGAAGCCGAAGCGCGCGAAGACGGCCTGGCCTTCGGCGGCGAGCAGATAGTCGATGAGCGCATCGCCCCCATCGCCATCATCGCCTTGCGCGAGCGGGGCGATCAGGTAGCGGATCGGGGGATGCGCCGTGGTGGGGACGGACCAGACGATCTCAACCCCCTCGCGCCCGGCCGCATCGCTGGCGTAGACGAGCCCGAGGGCGGCCTCCCCGCTTGCCACAGCGGCGACCGTCGCCAGCGTGTTCCGGCTCGGTACGAAATGAGGCGCAAGCGGTCCCCAGAGGCCCAGCGTCTCGAGCGCGGTCTGCCCATAGCGGCCCACCGGAGCCACCGCAGGATCGGCCATTACGAAGTACTCACCCTCAAGCCCGGCCGTGGGCGCGGCGGCGTCAAAGCCACGCCCGCTCGGCGCGATCAGGACGAGGCGGTTCGACATCAGCGTCTGAACCGCATCGGCCTCGATGAGCCCCTGGTCGACCAGATGCGCCATCCAGCGCGCATTGGCTGAGAGGAACACATCCGCCGGTGCCCCCTGCTCGATCTGACGCGCCAGCGTGCCCGAGGCGCTGTAAGAGGTCAGGGCCCCACGCCCGCTCTCGGCAATCGCCGCATCCAGCGCCCGAGCCGTCGAGGCCGCGCCGAAGACCATGGGATCGGCGGCAGGCGAGCCGACGCCGACGAGCGCGAGCGCGGCCGCGATGGCGCCAGCCTTCAGGAGATGCGGGAGACGGGGCACAGAGCTTACTCCGCGGCCAGCGTCAGCTGATCGAGGCCCACGAAGCGCGCCTTCTGCTTGGCCGCCTCGTCCTGGTGGACCTTGAAGACCTTCTCAGCGATGGGCGAGCTCTCGATGAAGTCGAGATAGGCGCGCTTGAGCACCGTACGGGCAGCCAGGAACGTCTCACTCTCATCCTTGCCCGCGAAGTCTTCCTTGCCGAGATACGCGCCGAACCGCTTCATGATGTGCAGCCGCGCCACGTTCATGACTTCCGGCTCATAGGGCATCAGCAGATAGCTGAAGATCTCTTCGGCTGAGGACAGCGAGGCGATGTGCTCAAGCGGGCAGGCGTCATAGCGCGTGGTCATGGTGTGTCTCCTGTTGGGTCAGTGTTTGGCGTGTTGGAGGGGGGCGTGTTGGGCAGGGGCGTCCCCGCAGGCGGGCTGGGGCCCCGGGGCGACGGGCTCGGCGCTCACCCCACGGGCGGCGAGCCTGGCTTCGAGAAAGGCGATCCGGTCGGCCAGGCGCGCGAGCGTGCGGCCGACGGGATCGGGCATCAGGTGATGGTCGAGATCGACGCGATAGGGATCGCCATGCGTGCGCGTCTCGGTCTGAACCGGGCGCGCCGGGATGCCGACCATCGTGACCTCAGGCGCCACATCGGCGACGACGACGGAATTGGCCCCGATGCG
>JBCCLX010000270.1:0-6488 GCA_039026635.1 Pseudomonadota bacterium | reverse complement strand
CATCGTCCAGATCAGCGCCACCATATGGCCGCCACTCGGGCGCACGACGCCCTTGGGCTGGCCCGTCGTGCCGGAGGTATAGAGGATGTAGAGCGGATCGGCCCCACCGATCGGCGTGCAGGGCGCGGGCTCGGCGCCTTCATGGAAGGCATGCCAGTCATGATCCCGCCCGGCCTGCATAGCGGCCTCGCATTGCTCGCGTTGGAACACGACCGTGAATTCCGGCTTGTGGGTCGAGCCTTCGATGGCGGCGTCAAGCAGCGGCTTATAGGGTACGACGCGGCCCGGCTCGATCCCGCAGGAGGCAGCAAGGATCGCCTTGGGCGTCGCATCGTCGATCCGCACAGCCAGCTCATGGGCCGCAAAGCCGCCGAAGACCACCGAATGGATCGCGCCGAGACGGGCGCAGGCGAGCATGGCATAGGCCGCCTCTGGCACCATCGGCATATAGATCAGCACCCGGTCGCCCTTGCTCACACCGGCGCGCGCCAGGCTGCCCGCCAGAAGCGCCACCTTATCGCGCATCTCGGCATAGGTGATATGCGCCTTCGTGCCGGTGATCGGGCTGTCGTGGATCAGCGCAACCCGGTCGCCATGGCCGGCCTCCACATGACGGTCGAGCGCGTTGTAACAGGTGTTCGCAGTGCCGTCGGTGAACCAACGATAGAAGGGCGCGGCAGACGCATCGAGCGCACGGCTGGGCTTGGTATCCCAATGCACCGCCTCGGCCGCCTTCATCCAGAAAGCATCAGGGTCGGCGAGTGCGGCGTCATATGCGGCGCGATAGCTGCCCATTGTCGGTTCTCCTCCCAGAAATCCTGTTGGACCGCGATGCGGCCGCGTCATGGTTCTCAGCTGTGAAAGGAACTTTCAAGGTGCAGAAGTCGCGCACGGCGCGGGTGCGATAGCGACCGGGGGGTATTAACGCATTCATTACTGCAATCTGGACTAGCGTAATGCAACTTTTGAGGGTATTAAAAAAGGGATCTGTACGCTTCCCAGCTCACCCATGCATTGCTTCCCGGGTGGTTGCCAACCCTGGAGCTCCCATGGATCTCGACAACCTACACGTCATCATACCCGTTGTGGCTTCGATCCTGATCGCGGTGGTCGCCGTGGTCATCGCGCTACCAAACTGAGCCCTGCCGATCTGAGCCCAGCTGATCTCGACCCTGACGATCTTTGCGACCGGCTCGCACCATAGAGACAGAAGAAAGACCGCGCTCTCGGCGCGGTCTTTGCCGTCTCAGGCATACTGCTGCACCGGCGTGCCAGCGAGCGCGGCGATGTTGAGCAGCCCGCGAGCGGTGACCGAGGGGCTGACGATATGGGCCTTGTTGCCCATCCCCATCAGGATCGGCCCGACCTCCAGCCCCCCGCCGAGCTGCTTTAGAATGTTGCGTGCGCCGGAGGCGGCATCCACGTTCTCAAAGATCAGGCAGTTGGCAGCCCCTCGCAGGCGTGAACTGGGAAAGACACGCGCGCGCAGTTCAGGGTCGAGCGCATGATCGGCATGCATCTCGCCTTCGTACTCGAAATCCACCTTGGCCGCGTCGAGGATCTCGAGCGACCGGCGCATCTTGCGCCCTGAGGCCGTATCGAGGCTGCCGAAAACCGAATGGCTGAGCAGTGCGATTTTCGGCTCGATGCCGAAGCGGCGGATATGACGGGCCGCTGCAATCGTGGCCTCGGCCACCTGTTCGGGTGAGGGGTCATGATTGACCTGGCTGTCGGCGATGAAGATGACGCCCTGCTCCATAATCACAGGGCTGAGCGCGCCCTGCGGATGCAAGTTCTCCGCCCCACCCGCCAGGATCTGCTGCACATAGTTCAGATGCCAAAGATAGGTGCCGAAGGTGCCGCAGATCATGCTGTCAGCATCGCCGCGATGGACCATGATGCCGGCAATGGCCGTCGCATTCGTCCGGATGATCGTACGCGCCAGGTCCGGGGTGACCCCTCGACGCTCCATGAGCTGGTGATAGGTCTCCCAGTAATCGCGATAGCGCGGGTCATCCGACGGGTCGCAGATATCGTAGTCGCCAGGCTCAAGCGCGATGCCCGCCCGCTCGATCCGCGCTTCGATCACATCCGGCCGACCGATCAGAATGGGGCGATCCACGCCCTCCTCCCGCATGGAGAGCGAGGCACGCAGCACGCGCTCATCTTCTCCCTCGGCAAAGACGATGCGCCGCTGGCCGGCCCGGGCCGCCTCGAAGACCGGCTTCATCAGGAGTGTGGAGCGGAAGATCGTGCCCTGCAGGCGCGCGCGATAGGCATCCACATCCTCAATGGGCCGGCGCGCCACACCCGAGGCCGCCGCCGCCTCCGCCACAGCGCCCGCCACCACCGAGAGAAGCCGTGGATCGAAGGGTTTTGGGATCACATACTCGCGCCCAAAGACCATCCGCTCGCCTTGGTAGACGGCTGCCGCCTCGGCGCTCGAGGTCGCCCGCGCCAGCTGAGCGATCGCATGCGCGCAGGCGATCTTCATCTCCTCATTGATCTGCGTCGCCCCACAATCGAGCGCGCCGCGGAAGATGAAGGGAAAGCAGAGGACATTGTTGACCTGATTGGGGAAATCCGAGCGTCCGGTGCAGACGATGGCATCGGGCCGCGCCTCAGTCGCCTCGGTCGGCCAGATCTCGGGCACAGGGTTGGCCAGCGCAAAGATAATCGGCGTGTCCGCCATCTGCGCCACCCAATCGGCCTTCAAGAGATTGGGCGCCGAGAGGCCGAGGAAGAGATCCGCGCCGACAATCGCCTCTTCCAGAAGCGGCCCGCCGTCGGGCTGGGCAAAGCTGCGTTTGGTGGCGTCGAGATCCGTGCGGCCCTGATAAACGAGCCCCTCGATATCGTAGAGCCAGATGTTCTCGCGTTTCACGCCCAGGTCCACGAGAAGCTTCAGGCAGGCGATCCCCGCCGCTCCCCCGCCGGTGGAGACAATCTTCAGATCCGCGAAGCTCTTTCCCGCCAGATGCAGCGCGTTGATCGCCGCGGCCCCGACGACGATCGCGGTGCCATGCTGGTCATCGTGAAAGACCGGGATGCCCATGCGCTCCTTGCAGATGCGCTCGACCTCAAAGCAGTCCGGTGCCTTGATGTCCTCGAGATTGACCGCCCCGAAGGTCGGCTCGAGCGCAATCACGATCTCGGCGAGGCGCTGCGGATCGGGTTCATCGACCTCGATGTCGAAACCGTCGATCATGGCGAACTTCTTGAAGAGCGCGACCTTACCCTCCATCACCGGCTTCGAGGCGGCGGCGCCGATATTGCCGAGCCCCAGCACCGCGGAGCCGTTGGAGATCACCGCCACCCGGTTCCCTTTGCCGGTGTAGCGATAGGCATCCTGCGGGTTCTCACGAATGCGCACGCAGGCCTCGGCCACTCCCGGGCTGTAGGCGAGCGAGAGATCGCGCTGCGTCGCCATCGGCTTGGTCACGCGGATGGCCAGTTTTCCGGGCGTGGGTTGCTCATGATAGGTGAGCGCTGCCGTCTTCAGGGCATCATCCTTGCCCGCCGTCTTCTCACCATCCGCCATCGCGCCCTCCTGCGTTCCACCGTCTTCCGCGGCCCACCCGGCTTGGCGCCGGCACGCCGCTTTGTAAAGGACCAGGAGAGACAGCGTACAAAGTGATCGCGACGCAGTCTCGCTCATGCGGGTGCGCCGTCACCGACGCATCGACATGACGACGCAAATCCATGAAAGGCTACTCGTCGCGGCGCCAATCAATACCTTCTCGGACTGCAGTCTTCACGGCGCAAAGCCGGCACTGCGCCGCTCTCTTTAGGCCAAGACCCCTTCCAGTCGGTGCTCGAACTGATGCCTAGAGCGACACCGACCTTAGAGAGTCCACACTGACCTTTTCGGGTAGCGCTTCCGCGACAGCTGTCGGGAGCACAACGTAGTCGCGGAAACCCACCATTGCCTCTGGACCGGTTATGCGCATGAGGTCCGTGCCGAGGATCCGTCGTTGCAAGCCATGAAGTACCCGCCCGCGGTTCTTCACCAACTGCCAGATCTCCTCAACATGGCGCATGCCTTCGAAGACGACGAAGGAAAGATTGGGCTGGTCCAGAAGCCAAGGAAGAAGGATTGGCTCCGCCCCTTCCACGTCGACCTTCGCGCCAAAGCGGCGATTTGATACGAGCGGCGGCAGGTAAGTCGCAATATCCTTGATCGGTAGCGGTTTTTCCGAAGCACTCCAATCGTCATCGACGAAACGGCCTCCACCTGAATGCTCAGGATCGACGATGAAGCTGAGGGTTCCATCGCGATCCAACAATCCGAGCTCGTGGAGCTCGACCGTTTGGGAGCCGTGCCGAGACAGCCCAGCGCGAATAGCCGCGCAGACGACCACTTGCGGTTCGAAGAGATGAACCCGGCCGTGAGCGCCCACCACATCGGCTGCCAGAACACCGATCTCTCCGTAGTTCGCACCGATGTCGAGAAACACGTCTCCCGGACGAAGCCCAGCGGCGACTGCATCCCAAACCGGGCGGTCCGAGACGCCGTGCAGAAAAAGAACACGCCCATCGAAATCGGCCACGTCGACAACGAGCCGAAAGCCGTTGATCAATCGCGCTTCAGCGTTCTTGACCGTGCTAAGCGCACGGTCGATCAGCACGTTACTCGTCAGTCGTCCCACCCCACGTCGGAGAGGCAGCAGCCGGCAGAGGGCAACATAGACCCTGACCAACGGCGAGGGACGATAGAGTGACACAGTGGCCTCCAGTTCTTGCACGATCAGCCGCTACGCCTGGAGTCACTTGCTTGAGCTCACTCACTCGGCGGCTTCGGGGCGGCGGGCGGCGCGGATCAGGTCGAGGATTGAGCGGGCGGCCTCGGGGATGTTGGTGCCGGGCCCGAAGATGGCGGCCACGCCCTGGGCGCGCAGGAAATCATAGTCGTCCGGTGGGATCACGCCGCCGCAGACCACGATGATCTCGCCCGCATCCTGGGCGCGCAGCGCCTCGATCAGCTTCGGCGCCAGCGTCTTGTGACCGGCCGCCTGGGACGAGATGCCGACCACATGCACGTCGTTGTCGATGGCGTCCTGCGCGGCCTCCTCGGGCGTCTGAAAAAGCGGGCCGACATCCACATCGAAGCCGATATCGGCAAAAGCCGTCGCGATCACCTTGGCGCCGCGGTCGTGCCCGTCCTGGCCCATCTTCACGACCAGCATACGGGGGCGGCGGCCCTCCTCCTCGGCAAAGCTGTCCACATCCTTCTGGATCTGCTCGAAGCCCTCGTCGCCCTCATAGGCCTTGCCATAGACCCCCGCGAGCGTCCGCGTCTCAGCCCGGTGGCGCCCAAAGGCGCGCTCCATGGCCATGGAGATCTCCCCGACGCTCGCACGCGCCCGCGCCGCCTCGACGGACAAGGCCAGCAGATTGCCCTCGGCCCGGGCACCCTCCTCCAGCGCTTCGAGCGCCGCTGCGCAGGCCGCCTCATCGCGCTCGGCGCGCACGCGTTCGAGCCGGGCCACCTGCGCCTCACGGACCTTCACATTATCGACGTCGAGGATCTCAACCTTGTCCGGGCTCTCGGGGCGGTACTTGTTGACGCCGACGATCACCTCGTCGCCGCGGTCGACGGCCGCCTGGCGCCGGGCCGCGACCTCCTCGATGCGCAGCTTGGGCATGCCGGACGCCACCGCCTCGGTCATGCCCCCCAGCGCCTCGACCTCCTCCATCAGCGCCCAGGCCTTCTCGGCCAGCTCGGCGGTGAGGCTCTCGACATAGTAGGAGCCTGCCAGCGGATCGATCACCTTGGTCACGCCGGTCTCATGGTTCAGCATCAGCTGCGTGTTCCGCGCGATCCGGGCCGAGAACTCCGAGGGCAGCGCCATCGCCTCGTCGAAACTGTTCGTATGCAGGCTCTGCGTCCCACCCAGCACCGCCGCCAGCGCCTCATAGGCGGTGCGCACGATGTTGTTGTAGGGGTCCTGCTCCTGCAGGCTCACGCCGGAGGTCTGGCAGTGCGTGCGCAGCATCAGGCTGCCGGGCTTCTTCGGATTGAACTCGGACATCACGCGATGCCAGAGAAGCCGCGCCGCCCGCAGCTTCGCCGCCTCCATGAAGAAGTTCATGCCGATGGCGAAGAAGAAGGAGAGCCGCCCGGCGAACCGGTCCACATCCATGCCCCGCGCGATGGCCGCCCGCACATATTCGCGCCCATCCGCCAGCGTGAAGGCCAGCTCCTGCACCAGATCCGCGCCCGCCTCCTGCATGTGATAGCCGGAGATCGAGATCGAATTGAACTTCGGCATCTCATTGGCCGTGAACTCGATGATGTCCGCGACGATCCGCATGCTCGGCTCAGGCGGATAGATATAGGTGTTGCGGACCATGAACTCCTTGAGAATGTCGTTTTGGACCGTGCCGGTGAGCTGATCACGGCTCACCCCCTGCTCCTCGCCCGCCACGATGAAGCAGGCGAGCACCGGGATGATGGCGCCGTTCATGGTCATCGAGACGGACATCTT
>JBCCLX010000269.1:0-6492 GCA_039026635.1 Pseudomonadota bacterium | reverse complement strand
GCCTCCGGCCCCGGTCCCTCGAAATAGCCGCTCATGGGGCGCTCTCCTTCTTCACGATCAGCGCGTCGAGCGCGATGCAGCCGCCCCCCTCTGAGGGCGCCATCGCGCGCAACGGGTTCATCTCCAGGCTCTCGACCCGCTCGCCAAGCGCCGCCGCGACCCCCGAAAACTGCGCGATGGCCTCGGCGAGCGCTGCACGGTCCACGGGCTCGGTCCCGCGCGCACCTTCCAAGAGCGCCCGGCCCTTGAGTGCGTCGATCATGGCGTGGGCATCGTCGGTGCCGAAGGGCGCGCGGCGGAAAGCGACGTCGCCCAGGATCTCAGTGAAAATGCCGCCGAGGCCGAAGACCACCACGGGGCCGAAGACGGGATCGGTGCGCGCGCCGAGGATGCAGTCGACGCCTGCGCCGATCATGGGCGAGACGAGCACGCCGTCGATCCGCGCCGCCGGCGCATGGGCGCGACAGGCCGCCATGATCGCCTCGAAGCGCCCGGCCGCCTCCTCGGCGGTGACGCCCAGCGCCACGCCGCCCGCATCGGATTTGTGCAGGATATCCGCCGAGGCGATCTTGAGCGCCGCAGCGCCCCCGCAGGCGTGCACTGCCGCCTCCGCCTCGGCCGCCGTTCTCGCCAGCGTGTCGGTCACCACCGGCAGGCCGGCGGCCGCAAAGAGCGCCTTGGCCTCCCGCTCGCCGAGCGGCCCCTCGGGCAGCGGCGGCAGATCAGGCAGCAGCGGCACCGCGGGTGCGGGCTCGGCGAAGGCCGCGCCATAGTGCATGAGCGCCGCCATCGCCGTGATCGCCCGCGTGGGATCCTCGAAACAGGGGAAGCCCTCCGCCTCATAGCCCTGCCGGATCTCATCCGACGCGATCACCGAATGGATGAACAGGTTCTCGCGCCCCACCATCGCTTCCTTCAGCCCCGCGAGCAGCGGTTCGGCGAGGAGCGGCGAGCCGGCGACCGAGGTCCAGAACCCGATCAGCCCGTCATAGCCGCCTACATCCAACATCGCCCGGGTGAAGCGGGGCACGATGGAGAGGTCGTTGAAGAACTGCGCCGTCACATCCACCGGATTGGCCGGAGAGGCGAAGGGCACGAGCTCCTTCAGCTCCGCCTGCGCCGCCGCCGGCATCGGCGCCACATCGAGCCCATGGTCCGCGGCCGCATCGGCCATCAGCACACCCGCCCCACCCGAGATCGTCACCAACCCCACCTTGCGCCCCGCCGGATAGATCCGGGGGCGCGCGGCATAGGCGATGTCCAACATCTCCTCGGTGCTGCGCGCGCGCCAGGCCCCATGGCGCGCCAGCACCGCGTCATAGACCGCATCCTCGCCCGCGAGCGAGGCGGTGTGGGACGACGCTGCCGCGGCACCCACCTCCGACCGGCCCACCTTCATGAAGATCACGGGCTTCTTCTCGGCCCGTGCGGTCTCCAGCGCCTCGACCAACAATGGCCCGTCCTTGATGCTCTCGGCATAGGCCATGATGGTGTGAACGCTCTCGTCCTCGGCCATCAGCTTGATCGCCTCGGCCACATGCACGTCCGCCTCATTGCCGGTGGTCAGCCAGTACCGCATGCCCAACCCGCGCATATGGCTGACCATATAGATATGGCTGCCATAGGCCCCCGATTGCGAGGCGATGGCGACCCCGCCCGGATCGGGGGTGGCGCGGTCGATGGTGCTCGAGAAGGTGGGATAGAAGCCATGCGCGCTGTCGAAGAGACCGAGACAATTGGGCCCGATCACCCGCACGCCGCCCTCTCGCGCGATCGTGGCGACCTCCTCCTGCAAACCCGCGCCCTGGGGACTCGCCTCGGCGAAGTTGGACGAGAAGATGAGTGCGGTCTTCGCGCGCTTGGTCACGGCCTGGCGCATCACCTCCGGCACGCTGGCGGCGGGCACGGCGACGAGCACGAAATCGACCTGACCCGGCACATCGGCGAGGCTCGGATAGGCTGGCAAGCCCTGCACCCGCTCGCGCTTGGGGTTCACCGGATAAACGGCGCCCGGAAAGCGCTGGTTGATCATATGGCTGACCGGGCGGCCCCCGATCCGGCGCGGATCGTCCGAGGCGCCGACGATGGCGATGGAGCCCGGGGTCATCAGATCCGCGAGCCGTGTGGCGGGCCGGGGCGCCCCGTCGGCCGCGCTCATGGCATGCCCCCGACGCTCAGCCCGCCGCAGACATGGAGCATCTGGCCCGTCGTGAACCCCGCCTCGTCGGAGAGAAGATAGGAGACGGCGGCCGCCACCTCCTCCGATGTGCCCATGCGCGCCAGCGGCACACGCGTCAGCATCGCTTCGCGCGCCGGGCTGCCCGGGGGTTGGTCGACGGCATACATCTCGGTGTCGATGGGCCCGGGGGCCACGCCGTTGACGGTGATACCATCTGGGGCAAGCTCGAGCGCGAGGCTCCGCGTGAGCCCCGTGACCGCGGCCTTCGAGCTGGAATAGGAGGCGCGGGCAGCCTTGCCGAGGGCGGCCCGGCTACCGAGGGTGACAATCCGGCCGAAGCCTGCGGCCTTCATCGCCGGCAGCACGGCCTGGACCGACCAGAGCACGGCCTGCACGTTGACCCGCATCGTCCGCTCGAAATCCGCGTCCGGCACCTCTTCCGCCCGGCCGACCGTCACGATGCCCGCATTGGCGACGAGGCGCAGCGCCCCGCTCTCGGCCCCGATCTCGGCCAGCGCCGCCTTGGCGCCGGGATCGTTGAGATCGACCTGGCGCTGGATGCCCGGCCCCTCGAAGGGCCCCCGCGCCAGCCCCACCACATCATAGCCATCCGCCGCACAGCGCGCCGCGATCGCCCGCCCGATGCCGCGGCTCGCGCCCGTGACCATGACCGTCTCGCGTCCCCTGCTGCTCATGCCGGCACATGCATGCTGAGACCCAGGATCGCGCGGCGTCTGAGCCACAGCGTCGGCCGATAGCGATCCTCCCCCGTCAGCATCCTGAGCTCTTCGAGGATGTCCAGAAGGCGCACCGGTCCCATCGTATCCGCCATCTCGAGCGGGCCAGCCGGATAGTTGAGCCCCAGCTTCATGGCGGTATCGATGTCCTCGGGCGACGCGAGCCCGATCTCGGCCATATAGGCCCCGAGGTTGGCGACCATCGCCGAGATCCGCTGGCCGACGAAGCCGGGACTGTCGGTGATCGCAGTCACCGCCCGGCCGCTCGCGATCACGGCGGCCGCCACGGCATCGCGCACCACCCAGTCCGCGCCCGGCGCCGTCATCAATGTCACGCGCTTGGAGGTGTCGCCCGAGAGATCGAGGCAGACGAGCCGCCTGTGATCGACCCCGGCGTCCGAGGCCATATGGCTCGCGTCCTTGCCGAAGGGCGCGGCCAGCAGCGGGCAGACCCCGTCGTCATCGCCGATCTCCAGGCCGATATCGGCGCAGAGAGCGGCGAGCAGCCTGTCCGCCGGCACGGGGCCTTCCTCCTGCACCTGCGCCTCGAGCCCGAGCTGCTCGATCAGCCCCTCGAAGGCCGCGTCCTCGCTCACCACCGCGACCCGCTGCGCCGGCGTGGCATCGCTCCCGTAATCGGCCGACTGCCCCCCGACAGGCTTACCCCCCTCATAGGCGTACCAGCCCTGCCCCGTCTTGCGCCCGAGGAGCCCCGCATCGAACATCGCCCTGTGGTTTGGCCGCGTCTGAAGGCGGGGATCGTTCTGATAGCCCTCCCAGACGATCTGGCTGACGGGATAGTTCACATCGATGCCGGTGAGGTCCATCAGCTCGAAGGGCCCCATGCGGAAGTGGTGGCAGTCGCGCATGATCGCATCCACCTGCGCAGGGCTCGCCACACCTTCATGCACCAGCCGCAGCCCCTCGGTCGTAAACGCGCGCCCGCCCATGTTCACCAGGAACCCCGGGCTGTCCGACACCGCCACCGGCACCCTTGTGAGTCGCCGACCAAGCGCCATCAGCGCCGCCATGGTCTCATCGGTGGTCTCGGCCGCGCGGATCACTTCGACCAGCTTCATCAGCGGCACGGGATTGAAGAAATGCAGCCCCGCGATCCGCCCGCGATGCTCACAGGCCCGCGCGATCGACGCGATGGGGATGGAGGAGGTGTTGGACGCGATCATGCAATCCGGCCCGACCGCTGCTTCGATCTCGACAAAGAGGCTGCGCTTGACCTCGAGATCCTCGAAGACGGCCTCCACCACAGTGTCGCAAGGTGCAAAAGCCGCCGGCCCCGCGCCGGGCTCGATCAGCGCGATGGCGGCCTCGGCCTCCGCCGCACCCATCCGGCCCTTCTCGACCAGCCGGCGAATGCGCCCTGCCACAGCCTCCTTGGCCGCCGCTGCCGCGCCCTCTCGCGCATCGATGACGATGGTGCGGATACCGCCCTGCACCGCGACCTGAACGATGCCCTGCCCCATGGCTCCCGCCCCGGCCACGCCAAGGCAGTAGTCCGCCGCATCCGGCGTCTTCATCCGCGATCCTCCCTGTGCCTCCGAGGTCGAACGCCCCGGTTCGGCGTGACCGTATCAGATGGGCGCGGTCTGGAAAGAGGCGCGTGCAAAAAGGTCTTGCAGCGCCGGCAACACCCCAGGCACACGCCCGATCACGGCCACTGCACTCCTTCGTGATCGCCGATCACAGCGCACACCGCTATTTTGCGAGGCGTATTGGAGGGACCGGCGATGAAGAAGCAGCGTGCACGCGGCAAGACTCAGGGCAACCGTCGCAAAGGGCCGGGCACCGGGCCAACGGCGAGCATGCCTCAGCGCAAGCCCCGCAGCCGCCGCCAGCTTCTTCTCGAGATCCGCAACTGGGGGATCGGGGTGGCGGTTCTCGGAGGCGTCGGCGTCCTATCGGCCCGGTCCGTCATCGCCTCCATCGCGGAGCATGATCTCGAGCGCATCGGCACCGGCACGCCAAGTGTGGTCCAGATCCACGACCCGAACTGCGGGCTCTGTCAGCAGCTGCAAAGCGAAGTGCGTGAGGCGCTGAGCGCGATCGACGACGACCGCCTGACCTATCTGGTGGCCAACATCCGCACCGACGAGGGCCGCGCCCTCGCCAACCGCTACCAGGTCCCCCATGTGACGCTCCTCCTCTTCGACGCGGACGGCCAACTCGTCAGCACGCTGCGCGGCGTCCAAGACAGCAGCGTCCTCAAGGGCGCTTTCCGAAACCACCTCGCCCGTCACACCAGCAGCTAGCGGGCTACCACTCGCGCCAATCGTCGAACTCGACGACGAGCCCCTTCTGCCCCGCCGCCCAGGCCACCTCTTCGAGCAGTTCATGCGGCTCTTCGCGCTCCATGGTCTCGATGGGTGTGTCGGGACAGGCGGCATTTGCCCCGTTTACCCATTCAACGAAGAGCCGCAGCGCGAGCCGGACATCCCCTTTCCGCGGCTTCGGCCCGAGGGCTTGGATCTCTCGGAGCAAATTCCGAAAGCGCCGCCGGATCAGCCTGAGGAACTCCGGCGAGATGAACTCGGCGCGGTCTTCCCAGGCGACCAGCACAGTCTCGCGAAGCAATATCTGCATAGTGACCCCTCGAAGCCGCTCCCGCCGCTGCCGCGCGCGCGCCCCCACGCGCGCCTCTGCGTCCGCGCGCAGGCGAGCTTGCTCTGCCACCAGCGCGTCGGCGTCGTGAACGCTGCGCCAGGCGAACTCGATCAGAAATGAGAGGGCGTGGACGGGCGAGTAGCCGTCCGTCTCGAAAGCGCCTTCCGCTGCCGACACGGGAAGCGTTCCGAGAACATGGAGATCGGGCGCCGCTTTCTCATCCTGATAGAGGGCGACATAGGCGCTCACCGTCTCGCCTCTGGGATCGTGGATCTGAGCCGGCTTTTTCATCACCCCGACGGTCGCGAGCGCATCAAGGCTGGGCCGCATCGCCGAGACGTGATCAAGGACGGCGATGACCGTCACCGCATGATCGGGAGGCGCGTCGCCCTTCCTGTGCGCGATGATCTTGATCGCAGCCCAGCGGCCGGTCGGCGATGGAGAGTACCGGCAAAACGGCGCCGTCTCGAAGGCCAAGACCGTGCCCGGCGGATAAGGCAGACAGCCGATCGAGCCTTCCGCTTCCGACATCTCGCCCTCCCTGTCCCAGCCCTCTCTCCCTTGGCTCTTCCATAGCGCGCAGGCATGCGGTCGCGAAGGGATTTCGCCGGCGTGGGCCCATTGCGACCGGCTTTCCAGGCGCCTGACGATATGCATGGGTTGTGCATCGACTGTGCATGCGATCTGCATGGACCCGGAGCGGCTCGGAGAGGCTGCGAGGACGACAGATCACGGGGAGGAACGAATGGCAGATCTCGTGCTGCTGGAGCGGCCCGAAGAGGGTGTGGCGCTCGTCAGGCTCAATCGGCCGGAGGCGCTCAACGCGCTCAACATCGCGCTGCGCAAGGAGCTGGCCGGCGTCTTTGCGGCGCTGCACGACGATACGTCCGTGCGCGCGATCGTGCTGACGGGCAATGAGAAAGCCTTCGCGGCGGGCGCCGATCTCAAGGAGTTTGC
>JBCCLX010000268.1:0-6508 GCA_039026635.1 Pseudomonadota bacterium | reverse complement strand
GCCCAGCCGAGGCGAAGCCCCAGCGGCAGCCGCCCATGAAGCTGAGGATCGCCGCGCCATAGGCGGCGAGAAGAGTGCGCGCCTCCTCGTTGATCGCATCGGGTGTCGCGATGGCAAGAAGGGTCAGCCCCGCAAACGGCAACAGGCCCGCGAGCCCGAGCCAGCGCGCCGGTGGCGGCACATCGGACAGATCGTATTGTGCCGCCGCCGCAGCACTTACCTCGGTTGCCGCGGTCCCCTCCGAGGCTGTGCCCTTGCCCGTTGCCGCATCCTCGCGCGCCTGCGTCATCGCATCCCTCCACCCTCGACGACCAACCCCATGGCGCACACATAGCGCGGGAGGTCCGAAAAGGTCACTTGAGAACGTGGCGTGGCCCACCTTGGTCGACAGACCTTAGGCGGTGATGTGTCCGGCGCGGTCGAATAGAGCCCGTAAGGCGCAAGCGAGGAGACGGCATGGGCGAGCTGATCGAGCAGAGGCCGCAAAACACCACGAGCGCTTCCGAGGGGCAGACAGCCGAAGGCGCGGGCGAGGCGTGCAACGAGGGCCCTGCACAGGCCGCAGCGACAGTCTGGTACGACGGCGGCTGTCCGGTCTGCTCGCGTGAGATTGCCCTGTACAAAGCCCTGCCAGGCTCCGAGACAATCGATTGGGTCGATCTGACGACGGCGCCCGAGGCGGCCTTGCCGCAAGGGCATGATCGCCAGTCCCTGATGGCACGCTTCACCGTGCGCCGCCGGGATGGGCGCATCGCCGATGGCGCGGCCGGCTTTCTCGCCCTCTGGCACGGGCTGCCCCGCTTCGCCCGGCTCGCCACGATCCTTGACCGTCAACCCTTTCGCGCCTTGGCCGAGGCCGGCTACCGCCTCTTCCTAGCCGCCCGCCCCCTCTGGCGCCGAAGCTGAAGGCACCGGGGCGCGGAGAACCGGGCCCGTCCGGGGTGGGCGGGCGCAGGCGATGTCGTCGGGAGCGCGCGGGCTGCCTGGGAGGACGGGCCCGGTTTCCCGCAGGTTTCTGCATGAGGGCTTCTCATCTCGAAGGCGCTGGCCCATTGGGCGGGCTGGCGCCAGTCGGTCAGGGTCACGCGTCGCGCGTCATGGGGACGAACAGTTGCGCCCACGCCCTTGCCGGGGCCTGGAGCGCCCGCTACGCCGGCTGCGCCCTAAAGTGACGGGCGCCAGAGCGGACAGGAGCGAGGCGAGCCATGACGCAGATGATCGACAGTCTCGACGCCGTGGCCGCGGATTACGATGCGCTGCTGGTCGATCTCTGGGGCTGTTATCACAACGGCGTGACGCCCTATCCAGACGCCCTCGAGGCGCTCCGGCGCTATCGCGCGCGCGCCCAGGCCGCCGGGGCCCTCGGCATCGTCATCCTGCTGACCAATGCGCCGCGGCCTTCAACCGGTGTCCGCCGGTTTCTCGACGCGATCGGCGCCCCGGCGGAGGGCGATACCCATGACGGGATCATGTCCTCGGGCGAGGCCTGCAAGCGCGCGATGAACGGCGGCGCCCATGGCGGGCGCTACGTCTATATCGGCCCAGAGCGCGACCTCGGCATGCTGCCCGATTTCGAGGGACAGCGTGTCAGCATCGAGGATGCCGATTGCGTACTGCTCGTGGGCTTTCGCGACGACAAGCATGAGGACCCCTCGGATTACGACGCGGAGATGGCCGCCTGGGCCGCGCGGGGCATCCCGGTCCTCTGCGCCAATCCCGATACCATCGTCGATAAGGGGGCTGAGCGGCTCTGGTGCGCCGGCGCCATTGCCGAGCGCTATGCCGAACGCCACCCCGAGGCGCCACTGGTCTGGTATGGCAAGCCGCATGCGCCCTCCTATGACGCCGCCTTCGCGCTTCTCGATCAACTCGCAGGGCAGGCGGTGGCGCGCCACCGGGTGCTCGGCATCGGCGACGGGATCCATACGGATGTCCGCGGAGCGCATATCCAGGGCTGCGACGCACTCTTCATCTCCGGCGGGATCGCGGCGCCGGAGGTTGGCGCAACGCCCGAAGCCCCGGATCCGGCTCGGCTGGAGGCGTTCTTTGCCGCCAAAGGCGAGCGGCCGCGCTATGCCATGCCTTTCTTGCGCTAGGCGAGAGCATTTACCGAAAAGAAATACCGCCTAGTACACAACTTTCTTGCGCAACAATCTTGCGCCTCGGCTCAAGCTCCGCTATGACTTCGCAGATGCAGCATCAGCGGCTGCGAACCCACGCGGGAGGATACCATGTTCGATGCAGGCCAGACGCCGGAGGCCGGCGGCCCCGTCACGGATCTGATGGATGCCGATGGCAAGCCCGTCCTGCGGGGTACGATCTGTGTGGAGGACCTCGAGATCGGCATGACGCGCAGCCTCTCCCGCGTCATCGGCGACCGGGAGATCCGGCTCTTTGCCGATCTCTCGACCGATCGCAACCCAGTCCATCTCGACGAGGGCTATGCCCAGGACACGATCTTCGGCGGCCGCATCGCCCATGGAATGATGACCGGCGCGCTGATCTCCGCGGTGATCGGGGAGCAGCTGCCCGGCCATGGCACGGTCTATCTCGGCCAGTCGCTCAAGTTCCTCGCTCCCGTGCGGCCGGGCGACCGGGTGGATGCGCGCGTCACGGTCACGGCCATCGATCACGCCAAGCGCCGCGTCACGCTTGAATGCACCTGCCACGTAGGCGAGAAGGCGGTCGTGAAGGGCGAGGCGCTCGTGCTGGCACCCTCCAAGAAGTTCGACTGAGGCGCCGCCCCGGCGCGATGAGGATCACGCTGCGCCATGCCGCGGCCCTCGACCGGTGGCTGGCGCAAGAGCAAGGGCGACCGGGGCAGGATGCGGCGGATCGACGGTTATCTGCGAGCATCGCCGCGGCCGGCTGCGCGCCCCTTGGAGGGCGCGGTGTCGGTGACGCGGCCCTTAGAAGGTGCGACAGCGGCCATCGGCAACCTGGACGGCGTGCATCTGGGCCACCGCGCCCTGCTCGAGGCCGCGCAAGCCGCCCATCCCAGCGCCCCACTCGCCGCGATCACTTTCGAACCGCATCCCCGGCGCTTCTTCCAGCCCGATGCAGCTCCCTTCCGGCTAACGACGGATGCAGAGCGCACGCGGCTTCTGGGCGAGATCGGGGTCGAGCGGCTGGCGGTCCTGCCCTTCGACGCCACGCTCTCCGCCATGGCGCCGGCCACTTTCGTGACGGAGGTGCTCGCGCAGGGGCTCGGTATCGCCCATCTCGTCGTCGGTGCGGATTTCTGCTTCGGGCGCGGGCGGGCGGGCGATGCCGCGATGCTCAGCAAGCTCGGCCCTTCCCTCGGCTTCGGCGTCACCGTCCTGCCGATGGTGGGCGACGAAACCGGCGAGTATTCGAGCACCGCTGCCCGGGCCGCCCTGCGCGCCGGTGCCATGGCGGAGGCCGCGGCGATCCTCGGGCGGCCCCATGCGGTCACCGGCCCTGTGATCCAGGGCGATCAGCGGGGGCGCACCCTCGGCTATCCCACCGCCAATCTCGCCTTCGGCGAGCAGATCGTGCCGGCCTATGGCGTCTATGCCGCTCGCGTGAGCGTGCTCGAGGGCCCCCATCGCGGCACCTACCCGGCCGTGGCCTCCATCGGCGAGCGTCCTACCTTCGGCACCAATGCGCCGAACTTCGAGGTGCATCTCTTCGATTTCGCCGGCGATCTTTATGGCGCGCCCATCGTGGCCGAGCTGATCGCCTTCCTGCGCGGGGAAGTGGCCTATGAGGGGCCCGAGGCACTGATCGCCCAGATGGATCGGGACAGCGCCGAGGCGAGAGCTATCCTTGCAGCTTGATACGACCCAGCCCCGCGGAGCCGCAGCACGGTCGCACCGGATCGCCAGAGGAAAAGCATGCGTGCCACGCTGATCAATCTCTTCTTCTACAGCTACACCATCTACATCGCACTCAAGGTCTATCTGCTGGCGCGCTTTCGCGGGCGCGAGGCGATGCTGCCGGTCCTGCAGGAATGGGGTGAGACGGTCCTGCGCGCGATCGATGTGATCCTCGGCTCCAAGATCGAGATCCGCGGCTGGGAGAGCGTACCCGAGAGCACGCCGGAGCGCCCGGTGCTCTTTGTCTCCAAACATCAAAGCGAGCTCGATGTCGTGCTGCTCGCGAAACTGATGCCCGGGACCGGCGCCGTGGCCATGGCGGAGCTCGCGCAATACCCGTTCTTCGCCCCCATTCTGGCCGAGCTCGACATCGTGCTGGTGGCCGTCGACAGCGGGCCGCAGAACCGCACGGAGCAGACCATCGAGGGCAGCGAGCGTACCTTTGCCCAAGGCCGCTCGATGATGATCTATCCCGAGGGGACGCTGATGAAGCTGGGCGCGAAGGAGCGCTACCGGCGCGGCGCGGCCCATATCTACACCCGTCTAAACCCCATCGTGATCCCGGTGGCCACGAGCGTCGGCGTCGTCTGGCCTCGCCGCGAATGGCGCAAGTTTGCCGGGGTGACGGGGGCCATCGAGTTCCTGCCGCCCATGCCAGAGGGCCTCGATTTCGAGACCTTCCGCGCCGAGAGCGAGCGGATCATCGAGGAGGCCACCATGCGCCTGATCCGAGAGCACACGCCGCCCGATCGCCTGGCCGAGGCCGAAGACCGCTACGCCCGCGGCGCCGGCAACTTCGACTGACAGCTCCCCTCACCGACCGTCATCCCCCGGCTCGAACGAAGGCGCCAGCAGCGCGCTACAGGAACAGCCCATCCTCAAAGGCGCTGTCGCTGCGGGTGACGTTCTCCGGGCTCTCGGAAAAGGCGATCAGTAGCTCGGCCGTCGTGATCGCGCCCGAGGTCACCTGTTGGGTCCAAAACGCCTGGCCCCCCGCATCGGGCGGGCGTTCCAGCACGTTTTCGTAGAAACCCGTCACCAGGACGCCCGGCGCCGGATCGCTGCCGAAGAGCATGGCGAACTCTGGGCTGTCGACAAAGGACTGGGCGACACCCGTGATCCCGGCAGGGCCCTCCAGGATCGCCTGCCAAAATTCCAGCCCGCCCGCATCCGGCTCTCGACCGAGCCCGGCGACATAGAGCCGATAGGTCGCCGCCAGCGCGGCATTCTCGACGTCGAGAAAGAGGGTGCCGTCGGAGAAGGCGATCTGCTCGATGCCCACGAGCTGGTCAGTCCCCAGGCCCGCGGCCCCGGCAGCGACCTGCGCCTCGAGGTTCTCGCCAAGCGTCACCGTCACCGCCGTGCTCGGGACGCCCGCGAAAATCAGCGCATCCCAGCCGAGCCCGCCGTGCAGCAGATCATCGCCAGGCGAGGCCAAGAACCTGTCATCACCCTCGAGCGCCAGGATCGTGTCCACCCCGTCGGTCCCACCCAACATGTCCGGCCCCGGCCCGCCCGTTTCGGTCGGCCGAAAGACGTCGAGCATCAGGCTGTCGCCCCGGGTCTCGAGCGCCACTCGCGCGCCATCGACCGGCGCCAGCACCTGCGCGCCCGGCGTCAGCACGCCGCCGACCTCAGCGACGACCAGGCTGACCCCCCGCAACGCCGCCGGCACGGCGGGCAGCGTCAGATCGACGGCGAGACCGCCGAGCCCGAAATCCGCATCGCCCGTGACGGTGATCAGATCTCCCGACCCGCCATCGAGCGCGCCGATATCGAGATCCAGGCGCGCGCCGCTCATGAGCATCAGGCTGCCCTCGATATCGAGCCGGCCGATGCCCTCCTCTGCGATATCCAGCCCGCCATAGAGCGTGAGCGCTCCGGCCAGCGTCCCATCGCCGCTCAGCTGACCTGCCGTGCCGAGGATCACGGTCTCGGCCGCCACGCGCGCACCCTGGCGGATCTCGAGAAGCCCCGTGCCGCCCGCAGCCGGGTCCACGCCCGTCTCTCCCAGCTCGGCAAAGGCGCCGATCAGCAGGACCCCCGCCGAGGCCAAGACGCTGCCCTCGCCGCTCACCGTCACGCGCCCCGTCGCGCCCGGGGCATTGGCGATCGTCACGCCGCTGTTCGCGCCCAAGGTCTCGACCCGGGCGCCGGCCTCGATGCTGAGCGCGCCCTCACTGCCCGCGAAGACCCCGACGGCGAGGACCCCGTCGGCGCCAAGCCCCGTTGCTGTCCCACCGCCGCCCTCGATGACCAGCGCTGTTCCCGCGCCAGCAACCCGCGCGGTGCCGACCGCCGCCGCCCCGCCATCGAGCTGACCGAGACCGATGGCGACCACGGCAAAATCGTCATCCGTGCCGTCGACATGCAGTTGAGCCCCGCCCGTCAGCACCAGCTCACCCGAACCCCGCTCCCCGATAAAGACCTCCGCGCTGCGGTTCTCCGAGAAACCGTCGAGCTTGTCGGAGAGCACATCAAGGCGCGAGCCCGGCCCATCGATGATCAGCCGCCCGGTCGTCCCTTCTTCGCGGCCGACGCTGACCCGCGGGCCCACCCGGTTGCCCACGCTCGTGACCGAGACGGTGCCGCCCGAGAAGATCGCAAGCTCGTTCTCGCCCGCACCGCCGATGTTCTGCTGCCCGATCTCGAGCGCGGCATCCTCCCCG
>JBCCLX010000267.1:0-6539 GCA_039026635.1 Pseudomonadota bacterium | reverse complement strand
GTCGCGGGCAAGGCCGAGGCGCCGCTGCTGCTGCTTATCCAGCCGCGCGCGATGGCGGCGAGCATGGACCGGAGCCTCGCCCATCGAGACGCGGCCCGCTCCATGCAGGGCATGGCTGCGATGCTGGCCCATGAGGTGAAGAACCCTCTGGCCGGGATTTCCGGTGCAGCACAACTGCTTGCAATGAACATCTCAGAGCGTGATCGTGAGTTGACGGATCTCATCCGAGCCGAAGCCGATCGTATCTCGAAGATTTTGAACGAGGTCGAAGACTTTGGCGCTGATGCGCCGGTTCGTTCTGTTCCGGTGAACATCCATGATGTGCTCGACCGCGCGGTGCAGGCTGCCAAGGCGGGCTTCGCGCGCCATGTGCGCTTTATCGAAGAGTATGACCCCTCGCTGCCGCCTGTCATGGGCGATCCGGATCGGCTCATCCAGGTCTTCATGAATTTGTTGAAGAACGCAGGCGAAGCGACGCCAGAGGTTGGTGGATTGATCACAGTACGCACTGCCTATCGGGCGGGCATCAAGGTGATCGGGCCTGCCGGAAAACGCGCCTCACTCCCGCTTCAGGTCATGATCTCGGACAATGGCAGCGGCGTGCCGGAGAGCCTGCAGCGGCATATTTTTGAGCCCTTCGTCACCAGCAAGATTAACGGATCGGGATTAGGCCTCGCGTTTGTTTCCAAGACGATGAGTGAGCATGGCGGCGTCATTTCCTGTGAGAGCGAACCGGGCTGGACGCGCATGCGCCTGCGCCTGCCCATCGCGAGCGCACGGGATTTGGCGGGCGCGGAGAGCGCCGACGATGCGACCGCGGTCTCTGGCTAGTGCGGGTGCCGACAGCTCAAGAGAGCGCGGCACGAAACTGGCAAAGAAAGAGAGCAAGGCAGGCGAGGAGGATAGCGGATGAACGTGGCGGGCGACAGCGGGCGATGCGTCCTGGTGGCGGACGACGATCGAGCGATCCGCACGGTCCTCAGCCAGGCTCTCTCGCGCATCGGCTGCCGCGTGCGGGCAACCGGTTCGTCCTCGGCGCTCTGGCGCATGGTCGAAGAAGGGGAGGGCAACCTCGTCGTCACCGATGTGCATATGCCCGACGGGGATGCGCTCGATCTTCTGCCCGCGATCCGGCGCAAGCGGCCGGATCTGCCCGTCGTCGTGATGAGTGCGCAGAACACCGTGCTGACGGCGATTAGGGCGGCGGAAATGGGAGCCTATGAGTATCTCCCAAAACCGTTTGACCTCAAAGAATTGCTTGCGATTGTTGAGAAGGGGCTTGGAGATCGTTCAGCCCGCGGTGAAGGCGTCGAAGAGGTCCAGCCGGCTGAGCAAAACCTGCCCCTGATCGGTCGCTCACCGGCGATGCAGGAGGTCTATCGCATCATGGCGCGCCTGATGCACACGGACTTGAGCGTGATGGTTAATGGTGAAAGCGGCACGGGCAAGGAACTCGTCGCGCGGGCGCTCCATAACTTCGGGAAGCGCTCGAAGGGGCCCTTTGTTGCGATCAACATGGCGGCCATCCCGCGCGAACTGATCGAGAGTGAGCTTTTCGGCCATGAGAAAGGCGCGTTCACAGGCGCGACTGAACGGGCCGCCGGGCGCTTTGAGCAAGCACAGGGCGGGACGCTTTTTCTCGATGAGATCGGGGACATGCCGGCCGAAGCTCAGACACGGCTTTTGCGTGTGCTGCAGGAGGGCGAGTACACGACGATTGGTGGTCGCACGCCAAAGCGCGCAGACGTACGCATCGTCGCCGCGACGCATCAGGATCTGCGAGGCTTAATCGCAGAGGGGCGCTTTCGGGAAGATCTTTACTATAGAATCAACGTTGTACCGGTTCGCCTTCCACCACTACGTGAGCGGAGCGACGACATCCCCGATCTGGCGCGTCACTTCTTCGCCCGCGCGGAGAAGGAGGGTCTGCCCCGAAAATCCCTCGATTCAGAAGCGCTTGAGCGCCTCAAAGCGCATCGTTGGCCGGGCAATGTGCGCGAGCTTGAGAATCTTTGCCGGCGGGTCACCGTGCTTTGTCCGGACGAGATGGTCGGCGCGGCGACGATTGAGGCCGAGCTGTCCGCCCGCGAAGGCGATGGTGGCGCCGACAGCGAGGCCGGTGAAGTGGGTCGCACGCTGGGGGCCGCCGTCGAATTGCACCTCAGACGCTACTTCAACCTCCATGGCGAAGGGCTGCCACCGCCAGGGCTCTACGATCGGGTGCTGCGCGAGATCGAAATGCCGCTCATCGCCCTCACCATGGCGGCGACCCGAGGCAACCAGCTCAAGGCGGCCGATCTCCTCGGCATAAATCGGAACACGTTGCGTAAGAAAATTAGAGAGCTTGACATTCCGGTCACACGTGGCAAAAAACTGATGTAGCCGAGCAACAGTTGCGCCTCTGACTCGGGCGATTGCGGCACGGGAACCACACCAGTGCCGCGATGGACGGCCGGGGGGCAGGGACGTGAGCGGAACCGACGCGCCAGCTGGCGCGGCCACCATAGGACTGCGCACCGGGGCTTTAGCCCGGTGGCTGGAGCGGCGGATGCTGATCCCGCTCGTGATCCTTGGACCTGCTCTGGCGATCCTGACTGTCGTGATCCTGGGCGACCGCGACGGGGCGGGGGCCGATTGGCTGCGCACCATTCTCTATGTGGATATTGCCTATTTGCTGGCCTTCGGCATGCTCCTTGCCCTGCGGATCGCCAATCTGCTCTCCATGCGTCGCGCGGGCCGGGTGGGCTCGAAGCTGCACCTCCGCCTTGCCGGCACCTTTGCCACCGTTGCCCTGATCCCCACCGTGATCGTCGCGATCTTCGCCACCCTATCGGTCAACTTCGGCGTTGAGAGCTGGTTCTCCGAGCGCGTGGGCAGCGTCGTCGGGAATGCCTTGGAGGTCGCGCGCGCCTATGAGCGCGAGCATCGCGAGAACATCCGCGGCGACGTGTTGGCCATGGCGAACGATCTTAATCGAGCGGCCGCGGATGGCGGGATCACAGGCGCTCAGCTCAACGAAATCGTCGTCAATCAAGCGATCCTGCGTGAGTTGCCTGAGGCCTTCGTGTTCAACTCCGATCGGGAGATCGTGGCCCGCGGCGAGTTCTCCTATCTTTTCAGCTTTGAGCCGCCCACCGACAACCAAGTGGCCCGGGCCCGCGCCGGCGAAGTGGTGATCACGCAAGACGATGCGAACAATGAGATCCGCGCCCTCGTCTATCTGACGAATTTCTTCGACGCGTTTCTCTATGTCTCCCGGGATGTGGAAGGCGAAGTCCTGCGGCTTTTGGACGAGACCCAGGACACGGTGCGGCTCTACGAGCAGCTTGAGGCAGAGCGCGGCAGCCTGTTGCGTGATTTCGCGATCATCTATGTGGGCTTCGCGCTCCTCGTGATCTGTTCGGCGACGCTCCTCGGCTTCTGGTTCGCTGAACGATTGGCGCGCCCGGTGGGGCGGCTGGCGGGCGCGGCGGAGCGGATCGGGCGCGGCGATCTGGATGTGCGCGTGAAGGAAGAGCGCGGTGGTGACGAGATCTCGATCCTCTCCCGTAGCTTCAACCGCATGGCGAGCGAGTTGAAGGGACAGCGAGACGCGCTGATCGCGGCCAACCGGGAGACGGAGCGGCGGCGGCGGCTGACGGAAGCCGTGCTCTCGGGTGTCACGGCAGGTGTCCTCGGGCTCGATGAGGAGGGCTGCATCAACCTCGTCAATGAAGCGGCCACGGCGCTCCTCGATATTGACGCGGCCGAGGCCTATGGCGAGCCTCTGACAGAGGTGGCGACAGCCTTCTTGCCTCTTTTGGAGGCAGCGGACCGCTCACCCTCGGGCGTGGGGGCCGGAGAGGTGCGCTTGATGGTCGGCGGCCAACAGCGCGAGTTTCTCTGCCGCGTCGCCATGAAGAGCCCGGACGCGCCGGAAGAAGGCCATGTGATCACCTTCGACGACATCACGGCGCTCGCCTCGGCGCAGCGCATGGCCGCCTGGGGCGATGTGGCCCGGCGCATTGCCCATGAGATCAAGAACCCGCTGACGCCCATCCAGCTCTCCGCCGATCGCATGCGCCGCAAATTTGCCGGGCGGCTCGGAGAGGAGGGCGCCTCGGTCGAGCGCATGCTCGACGTGATCACCCGCCAGGCCGGCGAGATCCGGCGCATGGTCGATGCCTTCTCCCGCTTCGCGCGCATGCCAGAGCCGGATATGGGGCCTGAGGATCTGGGGGAGATGGTACGCGAGGCCGTGCTGCTCCAGGAAGGGGGCGGTGCTGCGGAGGCCGCGCTGTCGCAGGAGGCAGCAACGGCAGCATCGCGTGGCCAACCCTGCCCAGAACCCCATGCGCCGATCGCCTTCGAGTTGCACCTCCCCAAAGGACCCGTGCCCGTAACGGCGGACCGCGGGCTTTTGGGCCAGTGCCTCACCAACCTCCTTCAAAACGCGGCCGATGCCATCGAGAGCCGGCGCGAGCAGGAAGGCTATGATGGTCCGGGGCTTGTGCGTGTCAGCCTGATTGCGAGAGGTCGCGGCTGGCGGCTCGACATCGCTGACAACGGGATCGGCCTGCCAGACTTAGGCCGCGATCGCCTGACCGATCCGTATGTGACCACCCGCAAGAAGGGCACCGGGCTCGGCCTCGCCATTGTCCAGAAGATCGTGGAGCAGCACGGCGGCACGCTGGCGCTCGGCGACGCCCCGTCGCGGGGCGCGAAAGCCGGGCCGAGCGCCGCATCAGACACCCCGCCGGACGCGGCATCAGCCGCCACCCCAGGCGCCACCCAAGGCGCCGGTCCGGACGATCCCTATACCGGTGCGCAGGTCACCCTGCGCCTGCCGCGCTCCGCACCCCGCGGGGCCGGGCATTCCGCCGAGACCGGCGCGCAACAAGGCCGAAACAGGCCAAGGACCCCGGGAGACCCAGACGGGACCGAGCCGGGCCAGCACGAGAGGGCATGAGCATGGCAGATATCATGATCGTCGACGACGAGGCCGACATCCGCGATCTGATCGGGGACCTGTTGTCGGATGAGGGGCACAGCACCCGCGAGGCCTGGGACGCGGACAGCGCCTTCAAGGCCATCGAGGAGCAGCTGCCGGATCTGATCATCCTCGACATCTGGCTCCAGGGCAGCCGGATGGACGGGATCGAGATCCTCAAGAGCGTGAAGCGTGACAACCCGGCCGTCCCGATCGTGATCATATCGGGCCATGGCAATATCGAGGTGGCGGTCGCGGCGGTGAAGCAGGGCGCTTATGATTTCATCGAAAAGCCCTTCAACATGGACCAACTGCTCGTCGTCACGGCGCGCGCCCTCGAGGCCTCGCGCCTGCGCCGGGAAAACGGGGCACTGAAGAAGACGGAGGCCGAGAACTGGCGGCTCGTGGGCGCCAGCCATGCCATCGCGACGCTACGCTCCAAGCTTGACCGGGTCGCCCGCGGTGGCTCGCGCGTCCTCCTCTCTGGCGCGCCGGGCACCGGTAAGGAGGTTGCGGCACGCTATATCCACCACCATTCGGAGCGCCGGGAGAGCCCCTTCATCGTCGTCAATGCCGCCAGCATCGAAGCGGACCGGATGGAGGAGGTGCTGTTTGGACGAGTGCGCACGGGCGGCGGGGTCCAGCAGGGGCTCTTCGAGAAGGCCCATGGCGGCACGCTCTTCATCGATGAAGTGGGCGACATGCCCTATGGGACCCAGTCCAAGATCCTACGCGTGCTCGTCGATCAGGCCTTCACGCGGCTGGGCGACAGCGCAACGGTACGCGTCGATGTGCGCGTGATCTCGGCGACGAACCGCGATCTGGCAGCCGAGATCTCGGCCGGCCGGTTCCGCGAGGATCTTTACCACCGGCTCAACGTGATGCCGATCGACGTGCCGAGCCTGGATCGCCGGCGTGATGATATCCCGGAGCTCGCCAACCATTTCCTGGACCGTTTCGCGCGGGAGCAGGGGCTCATGCGCCGTGTGCTCTCGGATGGCGCGTTGGCGGCGCTGCAGACACGAAGCTGGCCCGGTAATGTCCGTCAGCTGCGCAACATGATGGAACAGGTGCTGATCCTCGGCAAAGAAAGCCGCGTGATCGAGCCGGAAGAGCTGCCGGGTCCGGGCGTCGAGACGGGCGAGCCGGGGCTTGGCGGGCTCCTCTCAACCGTCGCCTCCCTGCCGCTGCGCGAGGCCCGTGAGCTCTTCGAGCGCGAGTATCTGATGGCGCAGATCAACCGCTTTGGCGGCAACATTTCGCGCACGGCGAGCTTTGTCGGCATGGAGCGCTCGGCACTGCACCGCAAGCTCAAGATGCTCGGCGTCTCGACGACCTCGCGGGGCGGCGTGCGCGTGGCCGTGACCGAAGGCCTGGAAGAAGAGCTGCTCGACGACTGAGCGCTAGCAAGAGCTGCGCGATGCTGGCAGGCAGGCCCTGGGCCTGCCCCAGTTCTGCCTCTTTTAGTAATGGATATTTAACGTTTCCGATCCAAATAAGGCACAGAGTGTGGAGTGCTTAGCTCAATTTCGCCGGATTTGCGTGTTGTTATCAGCCTATCGGAAGGGCG
>JBCCLX010000266.1:0-6544 GCA_039026635.1 Pseudomonadota bacterium | reverse complement strand
GGCAGGCTGACGGTGGCGTTGCGCAGAACCGCGTCCTGGTCCCTTGGGGGCTCGACGCGGAAACGGGGGAAGGCCTCCTCCACGGCCGGATCGGCGATGGCCGGCTCCTCGGGCACGTTGGTGAAGGGGCGGTTGTCGTAGGCGTCGAGCGCCATGAACGCATATTCTGACAGCGAGACGGCCATGGGGTCCTCCGTGCAGCTTTCGTCCGAGCTAGAGCCTCGGGTCGACGCCGCCAAGCCTTAGCGCGAGGGCAGGCTAGGGTCCGGCAGCATGCGAGTTCTACGTGTGATCAGGACGCCTCCGACGCGGAGCCCGCATCGGCGGTCGAGGGCATGATACGCTCAGCCTCCGTGGGCAACAGGTCGACGTCCAGGACGAGGGCAAGCGCCTCACCGTCCTGGCTCACGCGCCAGAGCGGATAGCTGCCGTCGCCGAGACCTGAGAGCATGAGCAGAATCGGCCCTGCGCCCGCATCGATGAGGCGCGAGAGATCATGGGGATTGTCAGTCAGATACGGGTTGGCATCGCCGGGACCAATGCTGAGCCACTCATCGGGCGCCTCGCCCGCGCGCAGCCGGGTGGCCAGCGCCTGCCAAGCCGCCTGACTGCCCACTCCGACCAGACCGCTGTCAACGCCAATCGTCGGCAGCCAGACCGCGCGCGACGCCGAAGAGGAGCCCCCCCGAGGCCTACAGACGGCACCGCTGCCAACGATCATGCCGCCGACGGTCATCGGCGCGATCGCGAGGAGGGCGAGGACGCCCGCTTCCACGCTCGAAACGACCCAACGCTCCCTCAAGCCCTGCATGCCGCAAGGGTATCAAGGCAATCTCGTCGCGTCGCTGGCCGCGCGTTTCCGCATGCTCCCAAGACGCCCATGCCGCCGCTCGAGACGCCCTGCGCGATTTCGGGGCTTGCCCCTCGGCCGCGGGCGGGGAAGGGTGGCGCCGCACGTCGAGAGGGGAGGATACCGATGCTGAAAACCTGGATCGCGCCGGCTGCGGCGCTGACGCTCACGCTGGGTCTAGCTGCAGGCGACGCGAGCGCGCAGGGCGGGCTGCGCGGTTTGATCAGCGGCACGGGCCTCCAATCCTCCGACTTCGAGATGATGCGCGAGGCGGCGGCGGGGCTCTACGATGTCAGTGAGCCCAGCATCGGCAGCGAGGCGGCCTGGGAGAACGCCGAGACGGGCGCCACAGGCACCGTCACGCTCTCGGGCTGGGACGGCACCTGCGCCGATCTCGATCACAGCTTCAGAGCCGGTGGTACGACCACGACCCAGCCCTTCGCCTCGCGCCGCTGCCGCAGCGATGCGGGGGAATGGGTGCTCGAGGCGCGCTGAGGAGGCACCTCCTAGGCCAGGTGCCCGGCAAGACTGCAATGCGTCTGCCGCAATGGCCAAACAGCCCCCTCCGGCCTAGGGTGTCGCCCGGAGGAGACCACCCATGCAGACGCCGCACCCCCCAGGCCCGACCCAGCCCGGCGACATCCTGAGCGCTGGGCGTGCCGTGCCAGTGGGCGCGGCCGATGCGCTCCCGCGCTGGCGCCGGCCGGAGACCCTCCTGCTGCTCATGGCCATTGCCTCGCCGCTGGCCTTCGCCACCTGGATGGCGCTCCTCAACAATTTCGTGGTCGAGCGCGCTGCCTTCGACGGCTTCGATATCGGCGTCCTGCATGTGGTGCGCGAGATCCCGGGCTTTCTCGCCTTCCTCGTCATCTGGATCTTGCTGCTGATCCGAGAGCAGGTGATGGCCTATCTCTCGCTGGTCGTGCTGGGGCTCGGCACGGCCATCACGGGGGATTTGCCGAGCTTCTGGGGCCTGATGTTCACGACGCTGATCTCCTCGATCGGCTTTCACTACTATGAGACGGTCAACCAATCGCTGCAGCTGCAGTGGCTCGACAAAGACCGCGCACCGGCTGCGATCGGTCGGATCGTTGCGGCCGGCTCCTTCGGCTCGCTCCTCGTCTTCGGCGCGATCATTGCGGCGTGGCGGGTCTTCGAACTGCCCTACTCGGTCGTCTACTGGGCGGCAGGCCTCGCCTGTACTTCCATCGCCGTCTTTTGCTGGATCGCTTATCCGCGCTTTGAGGCGCCGGTCGTGCAGAACAAGCAGATGGTGCTGAGAGCGCGCTACTGGCTCTACTACATGCTGGTCTTCATCGGTGGTGCTCGACGGCAGATCTTTGTCGTCTTCGCCCCGTTTATGATGGTCGAGCACTTTGGGCTCGAGGTGCATGAGGTCACGGGCCTAATGCTCGTGAACTATCTCTTCGTAATGTGGTTCGCGCCGATTGCTGGAAAGATGATCCAGCGGTTTGGCGAGCGGTTGGCTCTGGTGATCGAATACGTCGGCCTGTTCATCGTCTTTGCGCTCTACGCGGGCGTCTATTTCCTCGACTGGGGCGTTTGGATCGCCATGGCGCTCTATGTGATCGACCATATGCTCTTCAGCCTGGCGATCGCGCACAAAACCTACTTCCAGAAGATCGCCGATCCCGCAGATCAGGCGCCGACGGCGGCTGTGGCCTTCACCATCAACCACATCGCCGCCGTGACCCTGCCCGCGCCCCTCGGCCTTCTCTGGCTAGCGGCGCCGGGCGCGGTCTTTGCGCTGGCCGCGGCGCTCGCGCTGGCCTCCCTGGCCCTCGCCTTCATGGTCCCGCGGGTGCCGATCCCTGGGCGGGAGACGACCTTCAGCCTGCGCCCCGCCGTCGCGCAGCCGGCTGAATAGGGAAGGCCATGGCCGATAAGGGGCGGTTCACCCGGGGCTCGACGCTGCGCCATGTGGCCGTGATGACGGCGACGAGCACCGTGGGCCTGATCTCCCTCTTCCTCGTCGATGTGCTCAACCTCTTCTACATCTCGCTCCTGGGCGAAGAGGAACTGGCGGCCGCCATCGGGTTTGCGGGCACGTTCCAGTTCTTCCTGATCTCAGTCTCCATCGGCCTCGCCATCGCCTCAGGCGCCACCGTGAGCCGTGCGATCGGCGCCGGTGATCGAGACGCCGCGCGCGAGCGAGCCGGCACAGCCCTCGCCGTTCTCGTGGCAGCCCTCACCCTCGTCACGATCTTCGCGCTCCTGTTCCGGGGCGAGGTGCTGGCACTACTCGGCGCGACCGGGCGCACGGCGGAGCTTGCCTCGCGGTTTCTCGGCATCGTCCTGCCCGGCACCCCGCTTCTGGGCATCGCTATGGTAACAAGCGGGTTGTTGCGCGCGGCCGGTGACGCCCGACGGGCCATGATCGTCACCCTATCGGGCGGCGCCTTGGCTGCCGTCCTGGACCCGATCTTCATCTTCGCGCTCGGACTTGGCCTCGATGGCACGGCGATCGTGAGCCTTCTGACCCGCTGCTTCATCGCCGGGATCGGGATCGTCTACGTGGTCCGACACCACGACCTGCTCGGCCGCCCGTCGCGCAAGCCGGCTCAGGCCATTGCCGATGTGAAGGCCCTTGCCGCCATCGCAGGCCCCGCGGTTGCCACGCAGCTCTCCACACCCTTCGGCCTCGCCTTCCTCACAAGCGTCGTCGCCGCCTATGGCGATGAGGCCGTGGCCGGCTGGGCGGTGATCGGCCGGCTCGGCACCATGGCCTTCGGCGGCATCTATGCCATGTCCGGCGCCGTCGGCCCGATCATCGGCCAGAACGCCGGTGCCGAGATGCCGGACCGGATCCGCTCGACCTATGCCAACGCGCTGATGCTGGCGAGCGGCTATGTCCTCGTCGTCTGGGCGATCCTCTGGCTGCTGACGGACCATATCGTCGCGGGCTTTGGGCTCTCCGAGCTTGGCGCCGAGGTCGTGCGAGCCTTCACCACCTGGGGCGCGGGGGCTTTCATGTTCACCGGCTGGCTCTTCGTTTCCAACGCCGCCTGCAACAACCTGGGCCGACCGCTTTGGGCGACGGGCTTCAACTGGTCGCGCGACGCCATCCTGATCCCGCTTCTCGCTGCCCTGCTCGGCGCCGCTGCCCTCGGCCCGGCGACGGCCGTGGCAATCCAGGCGGCAGCGGCCGTCATCGTGGGTACGGGGGCTGCCTTTGCAACGAGGCGCTTCCTCGCTGAAGCGGCGCCGACCGCGACAGCCGAGGATACGGGAATGCCGATCCTACCCGCCGCCGTGCCCTTCGCCTCGGGCCGCGCGCTGGCCGCCGTTCCGGCCGACGGAACGAGCGATGGAACCGGAGCAGGGAGAGGCGACGACATTGGCGACAAGAACGACGCCATCCGGCCGGCTGCAGGACTGGCAAAGGCCGAGCCGAGGCGCTAGGTACCCCGCGACTTCACGCCACGCACTGTCCAGGAAGGTTGCCGAGCCATGCCCAAGATCACCTTTATCGAGTACAACGGCACCGAGCACGTCGTCGACGTGGCCGAAGGCCTGACGGTGATGGAAGGGGCTGTGACCAACAACGTTCCGGGCATCGATGCAGACTGCGGCGGCGCCTGCGCCTGCTCCACCTGCCACGTCTATGTCGACCCCGCCTGGGTCGAGAAGCTGCCGGAGAAGCAGGATATGGAGGTCGATATGCTCGACTTTGCCTACGAGCCGCAGGAAACCTCGCGCCTGACCTGCCAGCTCAAGGTGACGGACGCCCTCGACGGCCTGGTCGTCCGCATGCCCGAAAAGCAGATCTGAGGTCGGGCGTGCGCGCGCCTCTCGCCCTCGGCGCGCTGCTCGCCTCCTTCCTGATCGCTGGTGTCGACCGCTCTGCGCTGGCCGAGAGCCCGTGCGGCGACACGCCTGGGCCGCCAGATGCCGAGATCGCCCGCCACCAGGGGCCGGGCGTCGTGCAGGCCTTCTTCACCGATGCAACCGAGCGCTATGCCCACGGCGTTCTCGGCGACGCGATCGAGGCCGGAGGATTGCGTGTCCTCGGCGGCGAAGGGGGCGTCACGCTGGGTGGGCCGGTCGGCTGCTCGTTCCTGGTGTCGCTGCCCCAGGATCGCGTCTTCGAGGATGTCACGCCTCGGATCGCTGACGTTACCGGCGACGGGATCAGCGAGGCAATCGTGATTGAGAGCGGTGCGAACGACGGTGCTCAGCTCGCGATCTACGGCTTTGTCGGGAACCGCTTCTCAAAGATCGCAGCGACGCCGCCCATCGGCACCCGCTTTCGCTGGCTCGCGCCCGCCGCCATCGCGGATTTCGACGGCGACGGGGTGGACGACGTGGCCTATGTCGAGACCCCGCATATCGGCGGCATACTGCGGATCTGGTCTTTTGCTGGTGGCGAGGCGCGGCAGATCGCGGCGCGGGCCGGCTACTCCAACCACCGCATCGGTGAGAATTTCATCTCGGGCGGATTGCGCGACTGTGGCAAGGGGCCAGAGATCGTGCTGCCCGACCGGGGCTGGCGCACCACGCGCATCGCACGGCTTGGCCCCGACGGCATAGAGGATATGTTGTTTGCAACCGATACCCGCCCGGAAACCCTGAGAGCCGCTCTGGAGTGCCCATGACCCGCCCGCTGATCGGCGTCACCGCTAACGCCCACCGCGTCAACGATCTCTACGACGCGCAGGTCAGCGGTGACCGCTCGATCCAAGCGGTGCTCGAGACGACGGGGGCGATGGCGGTGATCCTGCCGGGCATGCCGGAGGCGGGGAGCACGGCGGAGTGGCTCGACCTGCTGGACGGCTTGGTGCTGACGGGGGGCCGCCCGAATGTGCATCCCGATTGGTATGGCGAGAAAGACGACGGGCGCCATGGCCCCTTCGACCGCGGGCGCGACAGTGTGATGCTGCCGCTGACCCGCGCGATGGTGGAGGCGGGCAAGCCGGTATTCGGCATCTGCCGCGGGATCCAAGAGATGAACGTGGCCTATGGCGGGAGCCTGCATCCGGAGGTGCGCGACGAGCCGGGCCGGATGAACCACCGCATGCCACCGGACGAAACGGACAGCGCCGTGATCTTCGCCAAGCGCCATCGGGTCGCGCTCACCGCCGGTGGCGTCTTCGAGCGGCTGCTCGGCACACGCGAGATCATCACCAATTCGCTCCATGGCCAGGCCTGCTGGCGCCTTGGTGACGGCGTTGCAGTGGAGGGCATCGCCGAGGACGGTACGATCGAAGCGATCTCGATCCCCGCAGCCCGGCGCTTTGCCCTCGGCGTCCAATGGCATGCAGAGTACGAGGCGCTCGAGGACAGCATGCACCGCACTCTCTGGGAGGCCTTTGCCGCGGATGTCGATGCGGCCTTTACCGAGCACCGGGGTCTCGCGCGTCGAAGCGCTTGAGCACGTCAACTGTGCGTCCGTGATCCCTTAGTCAGTCAGCTTGCAAGGCTATGGCGGAGGATGGCGTAGAGATCGTCCACCTTGATGGGCTTGGCCAGATAGCCATCCATGCCGGCATTGAGATAGGTGGCGCGATCGGCCGCGCGCGCATTCGCAGTCAGCGCGATCAGGGGCACGGTATAGCCGTCCGCCCGCAATCGACGCGTGACCTCAAGGCCGTCCAGCACCGGCAATTGGATATCGAGGAGGACGAGATCGGGCACACGGGAGGCCACGGCCTCCAAGGCCTCCTGCCCATCGGC
>JBCCLX010000265.1:0-6549 GCA_039026635.1 Pseudomonadota bacterium | reverse complement strand
CGCCGGACCGGGCGGGGCCATCCTTGCCCCCGCAGGTGCCGATCGAGGCCAACCTGCCTGCCGCCGATGGCAGCGCGCTGCCGGTGACGGTATGGGAGGCGGAGACGCCCGGGGCGGTGATCCTGGCCCTGCATGGCTACGGCGATCATGGCGCCTCGACTTTTTCGGGCGCGGCCGCGGCTTGGGCAGCAGCCGGGATTACGACCTATGCGCCGGACCAGCGTGGCTTCGGCCGAGGGGCGACATGGGGGCGTTGGCCCGGGGCACCGGCCCTTATCGATGATGCGGTTGCCCTTTCTCGCGCTGTTGCGGTCGAGCACCCGGATCTGCCGCTGATCGTCCTTGGCCATTCCATGGGCGGGGGTGTGGTGCTGGCCGCCGCCGATCCGGCGCGGGGGGATGGAGGGCTGGCCGCTGATGCGCTCATCCTCGCCGCACCGGCGATCTGGGGGGGTGACGCGCTCAATCCTCTGCACCGTGCGGCGGCCTGGACGGCGGCCGCCGTCGTGCCCGAGCGACGCTTTACCGGCGAGGGGGTGGTGCGCATCCAGGCCAGCGACAACATCGAGGCCCTGCGCGCCCTCGCCCGGGATCCGCTCTACCTGAGCCCGCCCTCGGCCCGCGAGATCCTTGGCCTGGTTCGGATCACCGATGCCGCAGCGGCGGCGGCGCCACGGGTGATCACCCCATCTCTCATGTTGCTCGGCACAAAAGACCAAATCGTGCCGGAAGAGAATGTCCGTCGTGTCTTCGAAAGCCTGGCCGGACCGCGGCGCGTTGTGCTCTATTCCGAGGGGTGGCACTTGCTCTTTCGAGACCTTCAAGCGGCGCAGGTCTGGTCTGATATTGCTGCGTATGCACTATCACAGCCGCTTCCTGCGACCAATTATTGACCTATCGGAAAGAACACGTGCTTTCTGTCACGTTTTCCGCCATGTCTTATCGTTAGGTAAAAAAGACGTAGTGGGTGTGCCTACCACCAAGGGAGAAGAACGATGGCGGAATTCCTGGTAACCTCTGGCGGCGATACGTTCGATCAGAACGACGGGGTCCTTACCCTTCGAGAAGCGATCGCGCTTGCCGCGGAGACGGCGGAGGCGGACACCATCCGCTTTGCCGACAACGTCAGTGTTGTGACCCTGTCTGGTGGTGCGCTCTCGCTCAACAGCGCGACGGATGTGACGATCCTTGGCGACCGCGACAACAATGGCGTGGGCGATATCGAAATCGGTACCAACGGCACGTCCTTCCACTTTGTGATCACGCCGGACAGCACCCTCACGCTCGACGGTTTGGTTCTGGCCGATGGCGCTGCTCAAACTGTCGCCTCCGGAACGGTGGCCGCCTCGATCAGCAATGGGGGCGAGCTTTTCCTCAAGCAGGTCGTCTTTGTCGACAACACGGCCGACGGTCCCAACGGCGCGCGGGGCAATAACGGCAGCCGGGGCAGCGACGGCAGCGACGGGAGCGACAGCGCCGGCGCGGGCAGCGATGGCAGCGACGGCCGCGACGGGGGCAACGGCACCGACGGCCGGGACGGTAACAATGCCGTCCTGATCTTCAACACGGGCACGCTCAGCATCGAGGACGTGGGCTTCCAGCCCGGCAACAGCGCCTCCGGCGGCAACGGTGGGCGCGGCGGCAACGGCGGACGCGGCGGCGATGGCGGGGACGGCGGCAGCAGCGTCTTCGGCGATGGCAGCGATGGCGGTGACGGGGGCGATGGCGGCGACTCGGGCGATGGCGGCAATGCCGGTTTCTCCGCGACCATCCTGAACACCGGCACGCTTGTGGGCCCGACGGACCTCGCCGACACCACCGAGCTTTCCTCGGGATCACCGGGCTCGCGGGGTACGCCCGGCAGCGGTGGCACCGGTGGCAGCAACGGACCCTTCCAATTTCCTTTCGCATCAGGAAGCGTGGGCAGCGGAGGCTCCGGAGGCCTCTTCGGCACGAACGGCGCGGGCTTCTCCTCCTTCCCGATCGCCGATCGCAACGGCGGGACGAGCGAGATCGAGGCGGTCGACACGCTGGTCTTCGCCCACGGCAACACTATCCAGCTGCTCGAAGGCGAGGCGATCGCGTTCAACATCAATCGCGTGGGCTCGAGCGCCGGCAACTTCGATGTCACTTGGGTTCTTGCGCCGGGTGAGGGGCTGACGGCGGACGATTTTGCGCCCGGCACGCAGCTGACGGGGAGCGTCTCCTTCGTCAACGGCGGGCCCGATTTCCAGACCATCACGCTGCCGACGGTGGACGACACCGAGATCGAGAGCGTCGAGACCTTCACCATCACGCTCACCGAGATCACGCCGACCTCGGCCAGTGACGAAGTCGTGGCCTTTGGCACCAATGCTATCCCGGGCCAGGTGGCCGCAAGCGATGGGGGCAGCACGCCGGGCGATCTGATCGAAGGGACGCCGGAGCCGGACGAGCTGTCGGGCACGAATGGCGACGACACGATCCGCGCCTTCGCATCGGACGATATCGTCAACGCGTCGGGCGGCTCGGACAACATCGATGGCGGCCCCGATCAGGACCGTGTCGACTATGCCCTCACCCGGTCCGAGATCCGACAGACCGTCGTTACCGAGGGTCAGGTGACGGTTAACAAGCCCGATGGTGGGACGGATCTGCTGAGCAATGTGGAGCGGATCGTCTTCGCCGAGGGCCGCTATGTCTTCGACATCTCCACCGATGTGGCCGGCCCGCGCGGTGGTCCTGGCGAGGCCTTCGTCTATCGCCTCTACGATGCCGCCTATGCGCGCAACCCGGACGAGGGCGGCAACCGCTTTTGGGTCAATGCCTACGACAACGGCGCCACGCCGCGGGATCTGGCCAATGCCTTCATCAACAGCGCCGAGTACGAACTCCGCTACCCGGACGCCGATGATGAGACCTACATTGATCAGCTCTATCTCAACGGGCTGCGCCGTGAGGCCGATCCGGGCGGCAGGCAGTTCTGGCTCGATGAGTTCCAGAGCGGGCGCCAGGATCGGGCGGACATGCTGATCCAGTTCTCCGAGAGCGAGGAGAACGTGAACCGCAACGCACCGAATGTGGACAACGGCCTCTTCTTCCTGGCCAGCGACACCTATGATGTGTCGCTGATCTAAGGCTGCGGGTCTCTCCCCGGGCTTGCCGGCGCGCGCGCGGTTGCCTAGACCGCGCCGCACCATCAGCGGGGAGAAGACCATGAGCGCGCCGAAGAAAGTGGTGCTCGCCTATTCGGGCGGGCTCGATACCTCGATCATTCTCAAGTGGCTGATGGTCGAGCGCGGCTGCGAGGTCGTCACCTTCACGGCCGATCTGGGTCAGGGCGAAGAGCTGGAACCCGCGCGGGCCAAGGCCGAGATGATGGGCGCGAGCCAGATCTTCATCGAGGACCTGCGCGAGGAGTTCGTCCGCGACTTCGTGAGCCCGATGTTCCGCGCCAATGCGCTCTACGAAGGGCAGTACCTGCTCGGCACCTCCATTGCGCGACCCTTGATCTCGAAGCGGTTGGTCGAGATCGCGCGGGAGACGGGGGCTGATGCCGTCGCCCATGGAGCGACGGGCAAGGGCAACGACCAGGTGCGCTTTGAGCTGGCGGCCTATGCTCTGGAGCCGGATATCAAGGTGGTGGCGCCCTGGCGCGAATGGGATCTGACCTCGCGCACCCGGCTGATCGAATGGGCCGAGGCGCATCAGGTCCCGGTCCCGAAAGACAAGCGCGGCGAGGCGCCTTTCTCGGTCGATGCGAACCTCTTGCACACGTCCTCCGAGGGCAAAGTGCTGGAGGACCCGGCCGAGCCGGCGCCGGATTACGTCTATCAGCGCACGGTTCACCCTGAGGAGGCGCCGGACACACCCGAGATCATTGAGATCGGCTTCCAAGCCGGCGATCCGGTGAGCGTGAATGGCGAGGCGCTGAGCCCTGCGGCGCTCCTCGCGAGGCTCAACGATCTTGGCGGCAAACACGGCGTGGGCCGGCTCGATCTGGTCGAGGGTCGCTATGTGGGCATGAAATCCCGCGGCATTTACGAGACGCCGGGCGGCACCATCTGGCTCGCCGCCCATCGCGGGATCGAGAGCCTGACGCTCGACCGGGGCGCGATGCACCTCAAGGACGAGCTGATGCCGCGCTATGCGGAGCTCATCTACAACGGTTACTGGTTCAGCCCCGAGCGCGAGATGCTGCAGGCCGCCATCGATCACAGCCAGCGCCATGTGACCGGCACGGTCACGCTCAAGCTCTATAAGGGCCAAGCAAGCGTGATCGGCCGCCGCTCGGACCAGAGCCTTTACTCGGAAGCGCATGTCACCTTTGAGGAGGATGCCGGCGCCTATGATCAGAAGGACGCGGCGGGCTTCATCAAGCTGAACGCGCTGCGCCTACGCCTGCTCGCGGCCCGCGGCCGATAGGGCTAGATCGGGGCTTAACCGTGTCGATCACCGTCACCGATTAGCCGCACCCTCGCCCAGAATCAGGGTCAGGGTGCGTCTCAGGGGACGGTGACGGCGTATCCTTGCCTTTCGTTCCCGCTGCAGGAGTGTTCACGACCCCTTTCGCGCGTGCTCTGGGGGTGCCATACGGGTCTCTCGGTACGGAAAACGTCATGACACCTCGTCTTGAAGCCTATGTGCTGTTGAACGGACCTTGGAAGCCGGACGCGGGCGAATTCGCGACGGTTCTCGAGGCGCGCTATCCGGGTATCGGGCGCGTGCGCGGCGATGCGCCGGAGGAAGGCTCCGGCATGCCAACCGTTTTCACGGTGGACGGGGCCGCGGTGCAGGTCAGCATGGTGGGTGCGCCCTATCCGCCGGAGCAGCTGGAGCCGCCGATGCGGCTCCTGGAGCATGTCGACACCGAAGAGGTGGCGCGGGCGCATGTCGCCTATATGATGATCTCCACCGAATGGACGGCGAGCGATGATCCCGACGATGCGGGCGAAAATGCCGAGATGGCAGCGGCCTATGCCGCACTCCTAACGCTGGTTACGGCGACGGTGGCCGAAGAGGCGCCGGCCCTCGCAGCCTTCTGGACCGAGAGTTGGCGTTTCGTGAGCATCGACGAGATCAAGGAGGCGGCGGCGGCGGTGATGCGCGGCGAGCCCCCGCTCTCGCTCTGGTATGCGCTGGCCGAGGTGAAAGGCGCGCGCGCCGGCGGTGGCGATATGCGCGGCATGATGAGTTTCGGGCTCCGCGCCTTCTGCGGGCGTGAGATCGAAGTGGCGCCGGCGCCGCTCTCCGCCATGGCAGCACAGGGTATCGCGCGTGATCTGGCGGAGCGGATCTTTGCGGGCGATCTGCCCGAAGACCACGCCGCGTTGCCCCATGATGCGCTGGAGGCGCCGGCGGTGCTGCGCCATGCCGAGCGCTTCATGCGCCCGCAGCAGCCTGTCGCGCTGATCGTGCCGCCGGGCGCGAGTATCGATGTCGAGACCTTGGAGCCCAAGCGGTCGGGCGGGGGCAACCGTGGTGGCCTCGTGTCCCGCTTCTTCAGCGCCGGTAGCCGCCGCTGAGCCGTCGAGCTTGCAGGGCAACCGCGGCCATCCTCGGAGGCGCGTGATGAGCCAGATCGACCATCTTGTGATCGGTGCTGCCGCGCTCGACACGGCCGTGGACTGGGCGCGGGAACGCTTTGGCGTGGCGCCCGCCGCACGCGGACGCCATCCGCTGATGAGCACGCATAACGCCCTCTGGCATCTAGCCGTGCCGGGCCAGCCGGATGCCTATCTCGAGATCGTGGCCATCGATCCTGACGTGCCCGATCCTGGCCGACCTCGCTGGTTCGGGCTCGATCGTCCAGAAACGCAGGCGATGCTGGTCGAGGCGCCGCGCCTGCTGACCTGGCAGATCCGACCGTCCGCTGGGCTCGACGCCGCGATTGGGACGGCCGGTGTGCCGACCGGCCCCGCCCTCGCCGTTACCCGCGATGCCCTCAGCTGGCGCCTCACGGTGCCTGAGGACGGGACGATGCCCTTTGGCGGTCGCTTCCCCGTGATGATCGAGTGGGATCCGGGGGTGCCCACGCCGCCGGAGACATTGCCGCCCGCCGGTCTCTCGCTGGAGAGCCTTACCCTGGCGGGTGATCCCGCGCTCAGCGCAGCGCTCGCGCGTGTCGGCGCCGAGGATCTCGTGAGCCTTGGTGCGCCCGAGGCGCCACCCATCGAGGCCGTTCTGACAACGCCCGCCGGCCGCGTCACCCTGCGCTGATCGGGTAGTCGGCCTAGAGCAGGCCGATGAGATGCAAGACCAGCCCCGCCCCTGCGCCGAGGCCAACCAGCAGCAGCACCCCCATCCCGCGCGCGAAGACGAGGTAGAGCGCGACGCCGAAGAGCGCGATCTTGGCCCAGGCAGGTGTGCCGGTGAGCCCTTCCGGCAGGAAGGACGCCTCGGCCAGGTAGAGCGCCAGATTGGCGATGACGCCGACCACCGCCGCCGAGACACCCGCCAGCGCCCGGCGCGCCCAAGGCACGGTACCGATCCGCTCGACGGCTGGCGCAAAGGCGAGGATCAGCATGAAGCTCGGCAGGAACGTGTAGAAGGTGGCGAGCACGCCGGTGG